>CAYWYJ010000093.1:8803-15374 GCA_964462635.1 uncultured Planctomycetales bacterium | reverse complement strand
CCTGCCGAGCCGCGGCTCGCCGGGAGGCTCGCCCTCCCGGTGGGCGTCCCACGATGCCGAATACCTACTCAGGGCGCGGACGCCCCGCAGCAATGTCGCCGCGCCGACCCCGGCCAGCAGAATCATGCCGTGCAGCGCGCTGAGTAGGCACCACGGCGTCTTGTACGGGATGGCCGAGTGGATCAGGAGCATCAGCACAGTGTAGACCGCCAGGAACCGGGGCAGCATGAGCGCCGAAGCCGGTGTACAGCCCCTCTCCCCCGTGGGGAGAGGGCAGGGTGAGGGGTGGGGCCGACATGAGGAGTCGACTCCAGCATGTTGTTCCAACCCTCCCCTAACCCCTCCCTGAAAGGGAGGGGGGTACGAGGACGGCCTGTTGGGGCGCGCCGTGCCGCGGCCCGTGATCGCTGCCGCGACGCCCACGCCGGCCAGGGCGACGATCAGTGCCTCGGTCCATACCGGACCCGCGCCGTCCCGCCACCAGAGCAGGATGTGCAGGTAGTAGTGCCACGGGTGTTCGTGCGCTCCGCCTGCGCCGGCGCGCTGGAAGTACGTGGCGAAGGCCCGGATTGAATCGAGCGGGCCGGTGGGATTCGTGCCGAAACCCGAGAACAACGCCACCGAGACGACGATGGCGGCAATGACGCCCGCGAGCACCGCGACCACGCCGCTGAGTGCCGCGCCGCCACCGATGAACCGTAACGGCCGGCGAGCGCCCACCTCTGTCGCCGCCAGAGTGTTGCCAACCCCTCTCCCCTGTGGCGTGTCGCCAACCCCTCTTCCGCGTGGGGTGTCGTCAACCCCTCTCCCCTGTGGGGAGAGGGCAGGGTGAGGGGCAGGGCCGACATGGGAGAGCGACTCCGGCACGCGGCCCCCACCCTCCCCCAACCCCTCCCTTGAAGGGAGGGGAGTGCGGGCGTCCCGCCCGCTTGAAGAACCCGGCGACGTGGGCCCACCGCAGCCCTCCCCCAACCCCTCCTCGCCACAGCGAGTCGCCCGTGGCGACCTGGGAGAGAGGGGGCGGCGGCGTGCAGCGAGCATGGCTACGAGTGACGCCGCCAACATGCAGCCCCACGCGATCACGCACGTTTCCTTGGTCGCGTGCATGAGCCCGACGCCGGCCCCCGCCAGGACGGCCCATGGGAGCTTGGTGACACCGTTCTTCGCGCGCCAGGCCGCGGCGATGACCAGGAACGTGAAGAAGACCAGCAACGTCTCTTGGATGTAGTAGCGGCTGTAGTACACCATCGCGGGCGAGACGGCCGTCAGCACGCCGGCAATCAGGGCCGCCGAGCGCCCCAGCCCGTCGCCCACCAGCCCCAGCAGCAGAATCAGCCCGACGCCGAAGATCACCGGCACGATGCGGAACATCGCGGCGTCGGTTTCGCACAGATTGCGTGCCCCGCTCAGCCACGCCGCCGGCAGCGTCGCGTAGTACAACGTCGGCCCGTGGTACTCATTCAGGTCATACCGATAGACCCCCGTTTGCCAGAGCGTGTCGAACTTGGCGGCGTGGACGGCCTCGTCCACGTGCATCGGCCGCCGATCGAGCGCCGGCAGCCGCAGGGCCGCTCCCAGCCCCGCCGCCGCGACGAGCAGCGCGACGAAGGCGACGGTGCGTTTCATTTGGCGGGCCGGCCGAACACCTCCACCTCGGTGTAGTGGTTCTGATCGTCGGCGGTGCTGCCGTTGCTGTACAGGCGGACATAGCGGCCGACCACGCCGCCGGCGTCGATGAGCTTGCCCTCGAAGGTCTCCCAATGTTCCTTCTGGTCGCCGAGGCCGAGGCCCGAGGAGTTGTCATGGTCATTGTTGAAAACGGTGCGGACATCCTTGATGAAGTCAGGATCGTCGGACACCTGCACGACCACGTCGTGGTAGACGCGGGCGGTGATGTGGTAGTGCCACACGACGATCGCGTGGATCGCGTACCGCCCTTTCAGGTCAATCTGCACCCATTGCCGGCCGGGGCCGAGCTCGACATAGCCGCCCTCGCTCGCCTCCTTGTCGCCGTCCGTGACGCACTTCAGGCTGCCGATGATCGGCTCGGGGTCGCTGCTGCGGACGGGCTTGCCGGCGGCGACGTTCTGACACCCCGGGGGGACCAGCAGCGGCGGTCGCGGGCCCTTGCGCGGCGGCTCCAGGTTCGTCCCGGGCGGGGTGTTCGTCGGCGTGCCTTTGAACGCCGGCTTGGGGAGCTTCAGTTCGAGCGGGACGAGCTTGGCGTCAGCGCCGCCGCTGGCAGGCTGAGTGGTGGGCGATTCCTGCGCCAGCGTAACGGCCGACCCGATGACGGCAATGGCCAGCACGGCTGCAAGGGTGACGGCGGGACAGGTGTCTACGCGGGAACGCAACATGGGAATGCACCTCACAACGGCCGGCACCGGCGAACGAAACGCCCGCGCTGGCCCGTGTGGCACCGGCCAATGGCCGGTGCGTCAGCTCGTAGTGCAAGGCTCTGCCTTGCACCCTGGAGCTTACCCGGCCGGGCGAAATCGCACAGTCACGGCCCACGCGACCAGGGCCGCGAGCAGTACATATGCCGCGACGCCGTGGACCTCCGTCAGCGTCTGCTGGGCAGCATACTCGAAGACCGGCAGCATCGCCGCCAGCATCGTGACCATTGCGACGAAGCCCGCCCCGATGACCGCGCGCAGCGCCCACCGGCGCCACGGTGAGACGGTCGGGGGACCGTAGGCCGCCGGCCACAGCAGCGCCACGCCCGTCAAGCCGACGATGAACAGCGGCGCGCCGAGCATGTGGACGAGCAGTGTCCAGCCTTCGACCTCGTCACCCAACCACGCGCCGCCGAACCCCGTGATGGCGCCGATCGCGGTCCCCACGAGCAGCAACATCAGCGTCGCCTTGTGCACGATGTTGAGGGAGAGAGGAGTCGGCTGCTGGGCTTCCCGGCCGTTGAGGAGCAGCGTAGCCGCGGCGCCGTGCGTCGGCAGCGATGCGAGCAACTCCCTCAGGATCACCAGCAGCACGAGTGCGGCGCAGACGAAGCCGAACCACTTGAACGCCGGCCGGGCTTTGAAGCTCAGCGCCCAGACCCGCGCCAAAGCCGGGTCGTAACCGTGCAGCTCGTACATGCGCCCCGCGCCGGCGAGCGACACGCGACCGAAGAAGACCGGTCCCTGCAAGCTGTGGCAGTCATCGCACCCCCGCGCCCCCAGCGACTGCGCCGCCGGCCGCACGTCGTGCGCCAGCGGCCAGCGGTACGAGTCCGCGGAGGCCTCGGCAGCGTCCAGCCGCCAGGACGGGGCGATCGGCCCGTCCTCGTCAGGCCGGGCGAAGAGCGGGCCGACCAGGGTCGGCGCGGCGTCCGCGGGGCGCTCCCGCGCGGGCAAACCGAGTTGGTGGGCCTTGGCGGTCTGGATGCGCCGCACCGCCTCAACCGGCCACGGGCCGGAATGACACACCGTACACGTCAGCTCTTCCAAGTGCAGCGGCGGCAGGCCGTCGTGATTGGGATGCGGGGCGCGGAGATGGCCGCCGAGCACCGTATTGATTTCGCTACTGCTCGCGTCACCCAGGTGGCAACCGCGGCAGGTGCGCGAGGCGCGGGCGGGGTGCTCGGACTCGCCTTCGTAGCCGCGCGTCATCGCGTGGTCGATGCCGTGGCGGTGGCAATCGACGCACAGCAGCCCGGCGGCAAGGTGGACATCCTGGTCCGTGTGCCACGGCTCGGGGGCGCCGTCGCCGACGAGCCGCGTCGTGTGGCAGAAGTGGCAACGCTCGTTGGGCACGCGGCGGGTAATCTGGAACAGCACGCGGTCGTCCGGATCGAAGCGGGTCTTGTCGTAGATGAGCGTCGGGCCCGCCCGCTCGGGGAAGTCCGGGTCGGGCAGCGCGTACGGGTCCCAGTCATCGGGGGCCTTGCGGGCCTCGCCGCGGACGACGCCTAGCCCGAGGGCCGCCGTCGCGGCCCAGCGGAAGTTCTCCTTCTCGATCTGTCGGGCGGCTTCGCCGGGGTCGTGTTGCTGGTCGGCACTGTGGCAGATCATGCAGTCGATTTCGAGCGGGCCGGAGACCGGCCAGCGCGGGCGAGAGCCGCGACCCTCCCCCAACCCCTCCCGGGGAAGCCCAATCCGAACCCCGCACGCCAGTGCGGGGCCAAGCGGCCCGGCACTCGCGTGGCGGGTCTTGTCAGCAGCTATAGGAGCGAGGCGAGTATCCGTTGCGCGCGGGCTTTGACCCTCCCCCAACCCCTCCCTGGTAGGGAGGGGAGTCGGACCGCCCGCCGAACGCTCCGCCGGGCGCGGCTCACCGAAGCCGCCGCCGGGCATGTGGCGGCCGAAACGCTTGACCATGTCCCAATCGGACAGGCCGGCGTCCGCCGGCTTGATGGTGCCAGGCCAGCCGCGGGCGGAGATGGGGACCGCTGTGCCGGTCTTCGCGTCGACCAGAAACCACGGCTCGCCGGGCCGGCCCGCAAACGCGTTCGGGTCGTTCGCGTTGAAGTGCCAGCCGCGGCGGATTTCGGCGTAGGGGTGGCACTTGCCGCACGTGGTCCGCGGCGAGTACGGCAGCGCGGGCATATCGTCCGGCCGGATCGCCTTGCCGTCGTGGTCGTAGAGCGTGATGCGGTGCACGTACGGCGAGCGCGAGTCGGTCTTCAGGAGATCGACGGATTCGGGTTGTTGTGCAAAGGCGAGGAAGGAAGCACAAAGCGACGCGGCCAAGGCCAGCAGCGGCGTCCGTCCCCCATGCCGGAGCGCCCGCCCACCAGCCCGTGCACCGGCCATTGGCCGGTGCCACACTACCAGCCGCGGGAACCACCGGCCGCGTCGGCCGGTGCAGAGCCCGGCCGCTACAGCACGGCCGGTACGGAGCCCGGCCGCTACAGAAGAACCCCTCCCGGTGTCCCCACATCCCCACCGGCCCCGGTTCCCACGTTCCCACGTTCCCACTTTCCCACGTGCCCACGTGCCCACGTTCTCACGCCTTGAACTCGTCCGCGCCGAACGCCAGCCGGCACCCGCCCGCCACCGCGTCATTGGCCTTCAACACCGTCACGCACGTCTCGTAAGCGACCTCCGGCGGACACGTCAGCGGCGTGCCCTGGCGGACCGCCGCGAAGAAGTTCTCCAAATGCAACTGCCGCGTGTCCTTCTGGGCTTCGCCCGCCAGCCGCTGGCCCTCCGCGTCCTTCTTGCCCTCCGGCGTCAGCGTCTCGCCGATCTTCAGCTCGATCGCCTCGCGGCCCATCTTCTCGATCTTCTCCGCCTCGTCCTCCCATTCCCGCTTCTTGGCGTGGACCTCACGGAAGATGAGCCCGGTCTTGCCGTCGTCGCTGATGACGAGTGTGCCCTCATCGCCCATGAACTGCTCGTAGAAGCCGCCGTAGCTGGTCGTGTTCAGCACCTGGTAGCTGCCGCGGACGGGGCCGCCCGCCGTCCGCCATTCGTAGATTGTCAGAATGTTGTCGTACCAGTCGCGGCCGGGCTGCTCGGTGTAGTAGTCCAGCCCGGCGCTGGCCTGGACCGCCTTCGGCGGCGTCCGCAGGAACCAGTTGAACACGTCGATCTGGTGCGAGCCGAGGTCGGCGATCGGCCCGCCGGAGTACTTGCGGTACCACCGCCAATTCAGCAGCTCGTCCGCCGAGCCGTAGCCGTAGCGCTTGAGCAGGTCGGCATCGGGCTCCTGGCCCTTGGGGCAGCCGACCTCCAGCATCCGCGCCCGGTTCCACTGACCGTACACCTGCGTGATGCGGCCGAGGATCTTGTCGTTCTCGATCATCTTGAGGGCGTGCCAGTAGCGGGGCGAGCTGCGCCGCTGGTGGCCGATTTGCAGCAGCTTGCCGGTCTGGCGGGCGGTTTCGACCATCGACCGCGCCGCCGCCAGCGTGCTGGCCATCTCCTTCTCGCAGTACACGGCCTTGCCGGCCCGCAGGCAGGCGTTGGCGTGCTCGGCATGGACCCAGTCCGGGCTGGCGACGATCACCGCGTCGAGGTGCTGCTCCTTGGCCAGCATCTCGCGGTAATCCTCGTACACGTTCACGACCTGGTCGTACTTCTTGAGCAGGTTGGCGGCGTAACGCTGGTGGTACGGCCAGATGTCGCAGACCGCGACGAAGCGGATCCCCGGAATCTTCAGGCAGAAGTTGACCAGCACGCGGCCCTGGCTGCCGGCGCCGATGATCCCGACCGCCAGCTCGTCAGCCTTTGTGGTCGGCGCGCCGGCCTCCTGCGCCCAACCCGGGATCGTGACCATCAGCCCGGCGCCGGTCGCGGCGGCGGCCTGAAGAAACTCGCGTCGATTGAGGGCCCCCGGGTCCGCCGCATCCTGCCGATCGGGCATACAACACCTCAAAGTTGAGTGACGGGCCCAATGTACCGCGGGCGGTGCCCCCGTCAACGCGGGGCGGCGTAGCGGCCGGGCTCTGCACCGGCCGTCGAACACCGGGCTCGGTGGTCCGGCGCTACGGGGAGCGCGGGCGGCTCGCCAGCCGTCGCGCACCCGCCCATGGGCGGTGCCCCAGGAGCCGGGGCCGGCCACACCCGCCAGGATGGTCCCCCCCGGCGGGCGCGGGCGCGCGCCACAGCAAGGTCTCCAGGAAGTCCAG
>CAYWYJ010000093.1:0-8793 GCA_964462635.1 uncultured Planctomycetales bacterium | reverse complement strand
GTCGCGCACCGGCCATTGGCCGGTGCCACAGGAGCCTGGGCAGGCCACACGAGCCTGGATGGACCGCACGGGCGTGCGCGGGTCACACCGGCGCGCGGGGACTCGCCGACGTTGCCGGGGCAACCGGCCCGGACTATCTTGCCCGCCGATGCCCGCCGCGGAATTGTCCATCGTCATTCCCGCGTACAACGAAGTTCGGCGATTGGGGACCACGCTGGAGCGTCTTCGGGACTACGCCGCACGGTGCGGCACAGCGACCGAGATTCTGGTCGTGGACGACGGGAGCACGGACGGAACGGCGGACCTGATACGCGCGTTCGACGCCGGCCCGGCCGAGCTGCGGCTATTAACCAACCCGACAAATCGCGGCAAGGGGGCCGCGGTGCGACAGGGCATGTTGGCCGCGACGGGAGATCTCCTCCTGATGTGCGACGCGGACCTGTCCACCCCGATCGAGGAGCTTGACAAGCTGCGGCCGTGGCTGGACGCGGGGTACGACATCGTCATCGGCTCCCGCGATCGGCCCGAGTCGCACCTCGATCCGCCCCAGCCGTGGCTGCGCCGCCGCCTGGCCGCCCTGTTCCGCTCCCTGCGGCGCCGCCTCATTCTGCCGGACGTGCTCGACACACAGTGCGGTTTCAAGCTCTTTCGCCGGGAGGTGGCCCGCGATTTGTTTTCGCGGCTGACCGTGGACGGCTGGCTGTTTGATTGTGAAGTGCTGGCCCTGGCGGTCCGAGCGGGCTATCGCATCAAAGAGGTCGGGGTCATCTGGCGGCACATGCCACCGAGTCGCGTCGGGGTAGGGCGCGCGGCCCTGACCGCGGTACCCACGCTGCTCAAACTCCGGTGGCGTGTGTAGCGGCCGCGGGATCGCGCATCAAGACCTCGAGCCGCTGCCAAGACCCTCCGCGCAAGTGGCAGAACGCTCGCCCCCGCACTGGCGTGCGGGGTTCTGATTGGCGGTCTCAGGAAACGCGCGACCCCGGAGCGATCGGCCGCTCGGTGGTCAGCAGGATGACCTGGCCGTGGTCGGCCGTGCTCGCCGCCAGCAGCATCCCCTGGCTATCGACGCCGCGCATCTTGCGCGGGGCCAGGTTGGCGACCACGACGATTTGCTTGCCGACCAGACCGGCGGCCTCGTAATGCTCGCGGATGCCGGCCACGATCTGTCGGCGTTCGGTGCCCAGATCGACCTGGAGCACCAGCAGCTTGTCGGCGGCGGGGTGAACGTCCGCCTGCACGACCGTGCCGACACGCAGGTCCAGTTTCAGGAAGTCGTCGAACGAGACGATCGGGGGGGGCTCGGACATCGGCGGTTCTCCTCTGCCGGATGGGCGTTCATTTCAGGAAGCGGGCCCGCAGGTAGGCGAAGTACTCCTGCTCCACCGTCTCCAGGTCCTCGCTGATGAAATTGCGGAACAAGTCCTCGCCGAAATTGAAGCGCGGCCGCTCGGACCAGATGTGGGCCGCCCGGGCGTATTGTTCGATGTCCAGCTCGGGGAGCTTGGCCAGCAGACGCTGAAAGCCCGGGGCGTACTTGCCGCCCGCGCCCTCCTGGAGAAACAGGACCAGGCCCCACAGTTGCGCATAGTACGTGGCCACCGACCGGCTGCTCCCGGCGATCATCTGACCCGCGTCCGTTTGCAGCAGCTTTCGCAGCGAGTGCGCCTTGTTGCCGATCAACGCGGTGGCCAGATCATTGCGGCGGCTGGGGTTGTAGGCGGGGTCGAAGGATTTCAGCCCCTGGGCGTCCCAACGCTGCCCCTCGCAGTACACGGCCAGCCCTTCGTTCAGCCACGCCGGAATCCGCGCGCCGACGCAGTGGTACAGGTACTGGTGAAACCCCTCGTGGGCGAACAGCGGGAACGTGATCTCGTGCCGGACGTACTCGATCACCGAAACCCCGCGCTCGCTGTAACCGCCGTTGCGGACCTGAAGAAACACGCTCGCCCGCGAGCCGGTGAAACGCCGGGTAAAGGCTTCCCACTGCCCCCGCGACACGAAGAGATAGACCTTCATCCGTTCCTGCGGGGCGCGGGCCGGCGGGACCAGACCGGCGTAGTGGGCGTAGGCGGCTTCCACGAACCCCGGCAGGGCGTCAACGAGCAGGTCGTCCTGAAGTGTCGTATAGATTTCGTAGTGCGCCGTCGTCAGCTTCGCGCCCGAGGTGCGGGCAAAACGCCACGGCTCCCTCTCGAACGGTACCACCGGTCGCGGCTTGGATGTCGCACATCCGGTCAGCCCCGCCAGGGCCAGCGCCGCCGCCGTCATGACTCTCAGATGACTTCGCATTCAGGCGAACTCCACGCGGCCCCGCCCTCGCCGGACGTGACCGATCATATGCGCGTCTTCCCCCGCCCGCGTCAGACGCCGCAGGACGGCGCCGGCGGCTTTGGGCCGCACCGCCAGCACGAAGCCGATCCCCATGTTGAACACGCGGTACAGCTCCTCTTCCCGCACGCCGTGATGCTCCAGCAGGCCGAAGATCGGCGGGACCGGCCAGGCCCCGCGGCGAAGAACGGCGTCACAGTCATCGGCGAGCAGTCGCGGGATGTTGCCCGGCAACCCGCCGCCGGTGATGTGCGCCAGCCCCGTGATGAGCATGCGCTGACGGTAGTGGTGCAAGGCATCGAGTACGGTGCGGACGTAGATGCGGGTGGGGCGGAGCAGGGTATCGACCAGTGGTTCGCCGAGCGCTCGCACCGGCGCGTTCAGCGGCAGGCCCACTTCATCGAGCAGCAGCCGGCGCACAAGGGCGTAGCCGTTGGAGTGCAGGCCGGTGGACGCCAACCCGATGAGCTGGTCGCCGGGGCGGACGCGCTCGCGCCGCATGAGGCGCTTCCGCTCGACGACACCGACGGCGAACCCGGCCAGGTCGAAGTGTCGCCGCCGGTACAGGTCGGGCATCTCGGCGGTCTCGCCGCCCAGCAGGGCACAGCCGGCCTGCTCACAGCCGGCGACGATGCCGGCGATGATCTCGGCGACGCGTTCCGGTTCGAGGCGGTGGAGGGCGATGTAGTCGAGAAAGAACAGCGGCTCGGCCCCGCAGCAGAGCAGGTCGTTGACGTTCATCGCCACCAGGTCGATGCCGACGGTGTCGTAACGCCGGGCCTGAATGGCGACCAGCAACTTGCTGCCGACGCCGTCAGTGCAGCCGACCAGCACCGGATCGCGGAAGTTGTGGGCAAACAGCCGCTCGTTGAAGTCCAGCCGGAACAACCCCGCGAAGGCCCCGTGACTCGGCAGCACCCGCGGCCCGTAGGTCCGCCGAACCAGCGGGCCGATCAGGTCTTCCATGCGGTCGGCGGCGTCGAGGCTCACGCCGGCACCGGCGTACGTCGTGTAGCGTGCGCGGGGTTGAGGCGGCGTTGGGTTCATAGGTTCCAGGCCAAAAGCGCACCGGGCCCTGTGACCGGCGTCGCGTGCGGGCCCTGTCTTACCCGAAAGCCTGCGGATTCTCCACACCCGGCCGGACCGGGTAACTGGTCAAGTCCGCGTCCGGTCACTATCATCGCCGCCGATGTCACTGCCCGATGTCAACGACGCCGCCTCGCCGTCCGGCCCGCCCTGCTTTCAGCGCGCGATCCTCAAGATCAGCGGCGAGGCCTTCTGCCCGCCGGGGAGTTTCGGCGTCCATCGCGCGCCCCTGGACCGCATCGCCACCGAGATCGCCGACGTGGCCCGCTTGGGGGTGCAAATCGCGGTGGTTTGCGGCGGCGGCAACTTTCTGCGGGGTACGCACTCCGCCGAGGAACTCGGGATCGACCTGGCGACGGCGGACTACATGGGCATGTTGGGCACGGTGCTGAACGCCCTGGCGCTGCAAGACACCCTGGAGCGGCGGGGATGCCCGACGCGGCTGCAAAGCGCCTTGTCGATCAGCCGAGTGGGCGAGCCGTTCGACCGGCGGCGGTGCCTGCGGCACCTGGAGAAGGGGCGGGTCGTGCTGTTGGCCGCGGGGACGGGCAACCCGCACGTGACGACCGACTCGTGCGCGGCGATTCGCGGGGTCGAGTTGGGGGCCGACGTGCTGCTGAAGGGCACGAAGGTCGACGGGGTCTACGACGCCGACCCGGCCCGGCAGCCCAACGCCCGGCTGTATGAGCGGGTCGGCTACAGCGAGGTCATCAACGGGCGGCTGCGGGTCATGGACATCGGGGCGGCGGAGCTCTGCGAGCAGCACCGCCTGCCGGTCATCGTCTTTAACCTGTTCAAGCACGGCATGTTGCGGCGGGTGGTGCTCGGCGAACCGGTGGGCACGCGGATGGACGCCTCGTGAGCGACGCGCCGCCCCGCCCGCGCCGCGGGCTGACCGATCCGCACCAGTGGCGGCTGTGGCTGGCCGGTCTGGTCGGCAGCCGCTACGACGGGCTGTGTCACTTTAACGTCGTCGAGCCGGGGGTGCTGATGCGCTGTGGCCAGCCGCGCAACGTCGATCTGGAGTGGATTCGCGCGGAATACGGACTGCACACCGTGGTCTGCGCCCGCGGCGGCACGCGGCACCCCTTGCGCGGCCGCTGGTTTCGTCGGGAGCGGGCTTACTGTGAGGCGAGCGGCATCGCGCTGGAGCATCTGCCGTTTTCGGATGCCGCGGCCCCGCCGGCGGACGTGTTCGAGCGGTTCCTGGCGATCGTCGCGGACCCGGCGCGCCGGCCGGTGCTGGTGCATTGCGAGCAGGGGTTCCATCGCACGGGGCTGCTCTGCGCGGCGTATCGGGTGCGCGTGAGCGGCTGGCCCCTGAAGCGGGCCCTGGACGAAATGCGCGCGTTTGGGTTCGATTTCGAGCGGGCCAAACGCCGGCCGCTGCTGGAGGCACTCACTCACTGGGCCGCGGGTCAGACGGCAAGCTCGTCGGACTGCTCGAGGTCTTCGCATTGCTGACTATCGATCCTTCGCGACGCGACAAGATTCTCCTCCGGCCAATGGCCGGTGCGGAGCCCGGTCGCCAAAGGCGACTCGCTGTGGCGAGCCGCTACGTTTGGTTGCGGCCCCAGGCCGGGCTGAGTTGCCCCGGGTGCCCCACGGCGGACAGCCGCCCCGCCGAAACGCGATCTCGTTGATCCGTCCCTACGCAAGCGCGCGCGGCGCGGCTATCCTGCGCGGTCATGGCGAGCGCCCCCTCAACGGAAATCCTCGGCTCAGCCCCGCCGCCCGTGTCCCACGTCCTGCACGTGGTTGACCGCGACGTGGTCCTGCGCTTCGGCCCCATGCTGGCGCAGGTGCTTCCGTCGCTCTGCGCCGCCGGCGTGCGCACGACGCTGGTCAGCGATGATCCCGCCTTCCTCGCCCGCTTGGAACACACCCCCATCGAGCGCCTCTCCGTCCCGCACCTGGCGGGTTGGCGGGCGTGGACTGTGCCGTCGTTCCTGACCGGGCGTGTCAGCCCCGCGCCGAGTCTCGTCCACCTCTGGGGCACCGCCGGCCTGTGGTGGACGCGGCGCTGGACGCGGCAGGCCGGTATCCCGCTGCTGGTGCATGCGCTCGGCGTCCGACACATCGAGCGACTGGCGGCCGGGGGGCGCCGCCACCGTGAGCATGTCCTCTTCGCCGCAAACGGGCTGGCGGTTCAATGGCGACGGCTCGCGCCGGCAGCGCCCGCTCCGCGGGTCGTCCCGGCGGGCGTCGCCCCGCCGCCGGTTCCGCTCGATCATCGACCATTGGAACGCGAAGCCGAGGGACGGGTCCTGACGGTGCTGTGTGTGGCGGAGTTCGCGGAGCGCGCGGGTTTGACGGTGTTGGTGGAGGCCGTCGGGCAGTTGCGGCGGCGGGGGGCCGATCTGCACACCCTGGTGATCGGCTCCGGCCCGGGTTCGGAAGTGATCTGGAGCTGCATCAGCGAGCAGGGGGCCGCGGGGAGCGTATCGCTGCTGGATGAGCCGGCGTTGTGGGAGAAGGCGTTGCCGGAGGTGGACGTTTGTGTGGTCCCGGCCTGCCAGCGCGAGCTGTCGATCGTCCCGTTATTGGCGATGGGCCTGGGGAAGGTTGTCATTGCTTCGCGGGACCAGTTGGCCGACTGGTTCGTGGACGGGACGACCTGCTGGGAGTTCACGCCGGGGTCCGCGGTCGAGCTGGCCTACCTGCTGACGCGCGCCATCGAGCAGCCGGCGGTGGCCCGCGAGTTGGCCGCGCGCGGGCCGGCCTACGTGCGCGAGCAGCACTCGCTTCAGCACGTGCTGGAGTCGTTGTGGACGGTCTACACCGACGTGGCCAACGAGGCCGCGGCGGTGGGGAAGCCGCATGATGGGCCCGTTGATGATTGACGAGCACCTTGAACGTCGGGCGGCCGTGCTGAACCTCCTGCTGCCCGGAGGCGGGCTCGTCCTGGTTGGGGCGACGGCCTCCGGGTTGCTGATCGGCCTGCTGTTCACCGTGTGCGCCAACTTCGCCCTGGCCGCGGTCCTGCTCTTCCCCGACGACCTGCCGCCTCTGTGGCAGAACCTCGGCATCGGCCTGGCTGCGGGCAGCTACGTCGGCGCCCAGGTTCGTCTCCGGCAGACGGTGCGAGCGCTCCGCTCGGCCTGGGCGGCGGCGGAGCGGCGGCGGGTGTTGGCCGAGGTCCAACTGCACCTCCACGCGGGCGACGCGGCGGCCGCCCTGGCCGCCCTGGAGCCCCTCCGCGAACTCGCCGCGCACGATCTGCTCGTGGCCGTGCGGCTCGCACAAGCCCTGACGGCGGCGGGGCGGGTGGACGAGGCCGGCCCGGCGTGGGCCCGGGTGCGTCGGCTCGATCATCACGGTCTTTACCGGCAACAGACCGAGGAGCAGGAGCGGCGGCGGGCGGACCATCGCCGGCCCTGAGCGCCGTTGCGGAACCGCTCGCGGGGGCTGATGGGGGCCGGGTTCGTAGACGATAACAAGGCTGTCGGCGTCGCCGTTCCTTGCTGGGGGTGGCGCCGTGACCTAGAATCTGCGGGCAGGCCAGGTCCCGTAACTGGAGTCGGCCCGGGCGGTCGGCCGGTCGGGATGAGGCTTCCCTCTACAGGCTGGAGAGCCGCAGGCATGTTTGAACGATTCACCGACCGCGCCCGCAAGGTGATGGCCCTGGCCAACCAGGAAGCGCAGCGCTTCAACCACGAGTACATCGGGACCGAGCACATCCTGCTCGGGCTGGTCAAGGAGGGCTCGGGCGTCGGCGCCAACGTACTCAAGAACCTCGGCGTGGACCTGCGGAAGGTGCGCCTGGAGGTCGAGAAGCTCGTCAAGAGCGGCCCCGAGATGGTCACGATGGGCAAGCTCCCGCAAACCCCGCGGGCCAAGCGCGTCATCGAATACGCCATCGAAGAGGCCCGCCAGCTCAACCACAACTACGTCGGCACCGAGCACCTGCTGCTGGGTCTGCTGCGCGAACAGGACGGCGTCGCCGCCCAGGTGCTCATGAACCTGGGGCTGAAGCTCGACGACGTGCGCGAAGAGGTGCTGAACCTGCTCGGTGCCGGCGTCGAGGCCGAGGACGCCAGCGCCGTCGCCCCGCCCGGCGAGGTGGCCAAGAAGGGCAAGAGCAAAACGCCGGCCCTCGACTCGTTCGGCCGCGACCTGACCGACCTCGCCCGCGAGGGCAAGCTCGACCCGGTCATCGGCCGGCTCAACGAGATCGAGCGGGTCATCACGGTTCTGTGCCGCCGGATGAAGAACAACCCGGTATTGCTGGGCGAGGCGGGCGTGGGCAAGACCGCGATCGTCGAGGGCTTGGCGCAGAAGATCGTGAACCGGCAGGTGCCGGAACTGCTGCACGAGCGGCGGATCGTGATCCTCGACCTGGCCATGATGGTGGCGGGGACGAAGTATCGCGGGCAGTTCGAAGAGCGGATCAAGGCGGTGATGAACGAGGTCCGCCGGGCGCGCAACGTCATCCTGTTCATCGACGAGCTGCACACGCTGGTCGGGGCGGGCGGCGCCGAGGGGGCGATCGACGCGAGCAACGTGCTGAAGCCGGCGTTGTCCCGCGGCGAGATCCAGTGCATCGGCGCGACCACGTTCGACGAGTTCCGCAAGTACATCGAGAAGGACGCAGCCCTGGCCCGCCGGTTCCAGCCGATCCATGTGGATGAGCCGTCGGTGGAGGAGACGCTGGACATCCTGCGCGGGCTGCGGGACCGCTACGAGGCCCATCACCGCGTGCAGATCACCGAGGAGGCCCTGCGGTCGGCCACGGAGCTGTCGCACCGCTACATCACCGGCCGCGTGCTGCCGGACAAGGCCATCGACGTGATCGACGAGGCCGGGGCCCGCGTGCGCATTCGCAGCCTCACCCTGCCGCCCGACCTGGCCGACCTGGAGCGGGAGATCGAGCGGCTGTCGGCGGAGAAGGACGAGGCGGTGAAGAACGCCGACTACGAGCGGGCGGCCGAGCTGCGCGACAAGTGCGATTCGCTGCGGATGAAGAAGGAGAACGTGCAGCGCGAGTGGAAGGACAACGCCCAGGAGGCCGAGGGCATCGTCGATGAAGTCGTCGTTGGCGAAGTGGTCAGCAAGATGACCGGCATCCCGTTGACCCGCCTGGAGAAGGAAGAGGCCGCCCGGCTGCTGGAGCTGGAAAACGAGCTGCACAAGCGCGTCATCAGCCAGCACGAGGCCATCAGCGCGGTGGCCCGCAGCGTGCGCCGCTCGCGGTCCGGCCTGAAGGACCCCAACCGCCCGATGGGCTCGTTCATCTTCCTGGGACCGTCGGGCGTGGGCAAGACGCTGCTGGCCAAGACGCTGGCGGAGTTCATGTTCGGCGACGAAGACGCGATGATCACCATCGACATGTCGGAGTACATGGAGAAGCACAACGTCAGCCGGCTGATCGGCGCC
>CAYWYJ010000092.1:0-16345 GCA_964462635.1 uncultured Planctomycetales bacterium | reverse complement strand
CCCTTGCCGTGGCGAGGATGATACCCTCAGAAACCGTTATGGGATAGGCTCTAAGAGGGCGTCGCCGCGCATCATCGTGCGGGAGTCAGCGAGCACCCGGCCTGAAGCTCGTAACGTGCGGGAGGCCTGACCCGGCAACACGAAAAGCAGATCGGTGGCGATCGCAACCACAGACCAATCGGGTGTGCCTTTCAGTTGTCGCTCGAGTTTCTCCGGCAGCCACTCGTCGTCGGAATCGAGGAAGGCGATCCACTCACCGCGGGCGGCGAGAATACCCGCGTTGCGGGCCGCGCTGACGCCACTGTTTGGCTGGCATAAATATCGAATACGATCACCATACTAAGCTAACAGCGCTCGCGTGTGGTCCGTTGATCCATCATCGATCACGATGATCTCGTAGTCGGTGAACGTCTGCGCTAGCACGCTGTCAATGGCCTTAGAGATGCAGTGCGCGCGATTGTACGTTGGAATGACCACGGAGACCACACGTGTATCCCCGCTGATCGACACGATCAATGGCTCACGTTGGGTCGTTCCTCGCGATCATGACGCGTGCGGGGAACGCACTACGGATAGTCCGCAGCAAGTCGCGAATGGACGGCGCATCGATTAACGCAAGGACTATGGCAAAGAGACCGGCGCCCACAAGTGCGCCGACGAACAGACCTGTCGGCGCTCCCCAGGCGACAACAACCATATCTGCTGCCACGCGCGCGGGCAGTGCCATGAGAACAGCAGCAAGCAGGGGACGAATGGCCAGGATGACGAGCGGTCGGACCGGAACTGGTGTGCGCGCGCGCAGAGCAACTCCGTCCAGAATGCCCGCCACTGTGGCCTGCGCGGAGTAGGCGGCCGCTACGCCCATGATGCCAAAGCTGGCACCGATCAACAGCAAGACCAGCCCGAGAGCGGCGCGACACCCATTGAGCAGGAGCGGGACACCCGGTCGGCCGAGGGCTTGGAAGACTGGGTGAAAAAGCACTGGTGCGAGGAGGAACGGGGCTCCAATTGCGAGGAGTCGCACGGCCGGAACAGCGGGTAGCCATTGCTCACCAAAGACCAGCACGACGCTCTCGGGCGCCAGCACGACCAAGCCCACGAACGCCGGAATAACCGCAACCACGCTTAACCGCGTGGCCGACGTGACCGCCAAGCCCAAACGCTGAGCATCGTTCTGTACGCGCGCAAACAGTGGGAAAAGCACGCTGCCAGGCGCGCTGATGAAGAACTCAGAAACGAGCATAACCAGCCGCTTGGCGATCACGTAATAGCCTAGTGGGAGCGGGCCTAGGAATACTCCCAGCAGCCCCTCGTCGAATCGCCGCGCTAGAAAGAGGAGCTGCTGATCAGCCATGATCTTCACGCTGTAGCCGTACAACGCACGCAAGTGCGGGATACTGAGCGCGATGGACGGCCGCCAGCCCGATGCCAGCCACAGCGCCACTGTGTTCATCGCGCCCCGCGCAAGACTCTGACCAACGAGACTCCACACTCCCCAGCCTGTGACGGCCATCGTGACACCAGTAAGACCGCCTGCGACGTTGCTGTTGATACCGACCAGCGCAAGCGCGCGAAAACGCATTTCACGCGTCAGCAGTGCGGCCTGCACGCGGCTCAATCCGCTGACCAGCAGAGTCAGTGCCAGCGGGGGCAAGACCGTGGCAACGGTGGAACTGCCAGCAAGCCGTGCGAGCAACGGCGCTGCCAACGCCACTAGGCCGCACAAGAGGGCCGCGACGGTCATGTTCATCCAGAAGGCGGAGTCCAAGTGCTGTTTTTGCAGGTCGCTACGCTGCACGATCGCGAAACCAAGCCCTTGGGAAACAAACAGGTCGAAGTAGTCGACGAAGACCGTGGCAATCGCGACTACTCCGAACGCCTCCGGGCCCAGGGAACGCGCGAGAACAGCGATCACTGCGAGCCCGATGATCCGGTTGCCCCAGCGATCCAGTGTGCTCCAGGCAACGCCGCGTACCGCCGTTGCTCGTAGACTCAACGGGGGGACTCCAGGGCGGGTTCGCAAGTCAGTCTGCTCGTCATGCGCGGGAACAAGCGGTGGCGGGTGGGGTGGCGGCGGCTAGCGTACCGACGGCCAGTAACGCGGTGAAGGCGCCGAACGGTGCCGTAGATTGCGCGCAGATGGCGCCGACGTGGCCGCGGAGCAGCTCACGCGCCGCGGCACGGGCCGACCAGGCCGCGAACAGGGCCGCCACGGCCGCCGGCGTGTCGAGCACGCGCGGATCGACGACGCAATCCCCCAGGCCGCAGGTCTCGAACACGCCCTGGGTCTTGACGCTGTACGCGATCGCGGCGGTCGGGACGCCGGTGGAGAGACCGGCGATGCAGGCGTGCATGCGCGTGCCGCAGAACCAGTCGCAATGGGCGATCAGCCACTTGGCCTCGGACGGGTGGTCGTACACCGGCGGGACCGCGGCCAGTCGCTCCGCCGCCGCGGCACGCAGGCGGGAATCGGGATCGTCACCCAGGGCGGCCAGCACGGCGACGTTGGCGGCCGGGTCGGATTCGTAATGACCGGGCGGCGTCAACACGTGCGGAATCAGCAGGATGTTCGCGTCGGTCTCGAGCAACAGACGCCGCAGCAGACCCAGCACCACCGCGCGGTAGTCGGCCTGGAAGCCGTACCGCTGCCGCATGGCGGCCGGGTCGTGCCAGATGAGGCCGGAGACGTTGAGGCCCACCAGCGCAGGCGTGGGAACGTGGGAACGTGGGAACGTGGGAACGGGGCCAACGTCTCCCTGGGCGGAAAGGGGTTGGACGACACCGCCGGAATGAACCTCCTCTCTCCGTGTCTCTGTGCCTCTGTGGTGAACGATAGCTCGACCCTCCCCCAACCCCTCCTCGCCACAGCGAGTCGCCCGGGTCGACCTGGAAGGGAGGGGGGTAGGGGGAACGGCGAGTGGCGAGTAGCGAGTGGCGAGCTGGACCGTGCGGCCGCCGCGGCCATTGAGCCAGGTGGCGAGGGGGTCGGGGAGGGAGGCGCGCGGCGCGTGGAGCTCGAGGGCGAAAGCCACGTCCACGCCGCTGCGATGGCGCTGCGGGTCGAAGGCGTCGCCGAGCAGCTCCCGCAGCGTCGCGAAACTGCGTTCGTCGCGGGCCCAGGCCATGGCGGCCCGCCGCACGATGTCGGCCGCGATCGCCCGGTGCCGCGGATCGCGGTAGGGACCATACGTCTGCGGCAGCAGAATCAACGGCTTGCCCAACGCCAGCACCAGCCGCTTGAACGCGCTGCCCGCCCGGAACCGGCGTGGCCCGTACATATCGGTGAAGCTGTCGCCGCCGGTGATGTCCAGAACCGCGTCGGCCTCGCGCAGGCAGCGCACCGCCGGGTTGCCCAGACTGCCCAGCCAGCTCGACACGCGGATGTTCCAAAAGCTGCGGCGTTGCCAGACGCGGCGCGTGCCCGTGGCGCCGCAGCGCCAGTAACGGAACGAGCGGCCGGCGAACTCGGCCGTCGCGGGCCGCAAACCGTGGCCCCCGTCAAACACGGTGACGTCGGCGTCGGGGTGGCAGCGGAAGAGGCCGCCGAGGGCGCCGCAGCACAACGCCGACACGCCGAGGTTGCCCGTATCGGGCGAGGCACCGCACAGACACAGCCGCAAGGGGCGAGCGCTACTCATGAGACTCCAGGGGCGACTTCAAGGCCCGGACACAGAGCGTGGGAACGTGGGAAGGTGGGAACGTGGGAACGGCCGGCTCCAACGGCCTGGGGACGTGGGGACGGCCGGAAAAGCCAAGATCGCAGAAAGCAATCACCGGCCATTGGCCGGTGCCACACTACCTTTCCCAACCCCTCCCAGGCAGCGGGGGAACGTGGGGAGGTGGGGACGTGGGAACGGCGAGGTCTCAAGGCGTGGCTCCCGGTGCGGCTACATCGGGGCCGGCCGCCGCCGGCAGCAGCGGCAGGATGGCCGGGGCCGAATCGGCGGCGAAGCGGCGCACCAGATCGGCCGCCGCGTCGGGGGTCGTACGCACCGCCGCGGCGATCTGCACCTGGGCCACGTAGCGCGACGCGTCGCGGTCGCGGTTCGGGTCGCGCCAACTCAGCCCCCAGAAGCTGTACTCGTCGAGCGTGGGCACGCCATTCAGGACGTAGTAGTTCAGCACCACCACCCGTTGCTCGGGCACGCCGGGGCGGAGAAACCCGTGGAGGCGGACGGGCAAAGACGTGGGAACACGCGGCTGCGCCGACGTGGGAACGTGGGAAGGTGGGAACGTGGGAACGGAAACACCCTCCCCCAACTCCTCCTCGCCACAGCGAGTCGCCCGGGGCGACCTGGCAGGGAAAGGGGTTGGTGTAGGGACGTGGGAAGGCTCCGACCCGCCCCCAACCTTTCCTCGCCACAGCGAGTCGTCCGCGGCGACCTGAGTGGGAGGGGGGTTACGGGGTACACCCTCACTAGCTGCCGTCTCTCTCTGTGTCTCTGTGCCTCTGTGGTGAACTATGCCCCGACCCTCCCCCAACCCCTCCTCGCCACAGCGAGTCGCCCGGGGCGACCTGGCAGGGAGGGGAGTTTGCGTGGGAATGGGGAGAGCCAGCTCGTCGTCCTCCACGGCCAAGGGGGTCCAGCCGGCGCTGGGGTAACAGACGCTCGGACGGTGACGCAGCATCGTCCGCGGACGGGCCGTGTAGCCGATGTACAAGCTCACCACCGCGCCCGTCTCCGCGTGGCGGTAGCTGCGGCTGACGTAATCATCATTGCCGGCGATGCGCAACACGCCCTCCCGCAACGGCACATCCTCACCGATCCAGTTGCCGATCGCCAGCGGCAGCGTCGCCAGCGGCGGGTCCAGGCGGATCGGGCTGGCCAGCTCCGCCCCGATATACGCCGCCAAGGCGCGATAGGCGACGCCGCCGGCCAGCAGCAGCATGGCCGCCGCGACGACGCCGAGATAGGGGCGGAGGGAGGGGGACTGGGTCATATCAGCGAGGGATTAAGGGATTGAGGGAATGAGGGATTAAGGGAGAATGCAGAGTAGCGAATAGCGAGTAGCGAGTGGGGAACAGGGGACGGGGAACGGGGAACAGGGAACCGGGAACGGAGAATGCGGAATAGCGAATAGCGTGTGGGGCGGCCGGCTGCGCTTGCTGGCGCTTCGCGTTCTGAAAAAGTCTTTCTCTCTGTGTCTCTGTGCCCCTGTGGTGAAGGTGTAAAGTGCTTCATTCACCGGCCGTTGGCCGGGGCCACACCGCTCGACTACGGACGGCCGGTACGGAGCCCGGCCGCTACATGTCCGACCGCCGGGGCCACACCGGCAGGGGGGCCCAGCAGCGCGAAGAACCTGAGCAACAGGACCGATAGCAGAATCGCCAGCGGCATCATCGCCAAGCCGGCCAGGTCGTGGAACGTCTCACTGAGGTCCGGGTTGTGCGCGTAATAGACGAAGACCGCCGTCGCGGCGCTGCGGACGGTGTTGCACAGCACCGCGATCGGAATGCTCGACGCGACCAGCAGGGCCTTTTGCCACGCCGGCCGGCGGATCAGGAAGGCCAGCACCGCCGACACGAAAACAAAGGCGGTCAACATGCGCAGGCCGCTGCACGCCTCGGTCACGCCGACCGTAGTCCGGGCATCCAGCCGCAGGACGTGCCCCTCGCGCACCACAAAGAAACCCAGCAGCTCGAGCGCGACCGCGGCGAGACTGGTGGCCAGGCGCTGGAGCGGCAACGCGATCGCCTCGTGGAGTCGGGCCGGGAGCGGCAACGCCAGCACCAGGAACGCCAAGACCCACCGCAGCCGCCAGAAGACCCGCCAACCCGCCGCCAGCAGCACCACGCCGGCGACCGACACGACCACCGCGAACCGCTCGATGGACGCAAACCCGTAGTACACGGCCCCCAGCCGCAGCAGCTGCGCCAGAGCGAGCAGGAGCAGGCCCCAGCCGCCGGGGCGGGCCGGCTGCGAAAGCAAGGCGTCCCGCTGCCGCCAGACGAGATAGACCGCGACCAGCGGGACGAGCTGGCCGGCGGAGTAGTCGTCGTTGCGGCTCCAGAAGCCGCGCAGGTCCACCAGCGTGGGCCAATAGCTCCACAGCAGGCACGCGGTCAGGGTGACGACACACACCAGCCAGGCGTGGCGGCGGACGAGGGCGGCCGCGGACACGGGCGCAGTGACCCTGGCGGTACGGGGCGCCTTGGGAGGGCGACTGTCAATCCGCGAGCGGGCGTGGGCGGCGAGCTTGGTCATGAGGGAAAGGGATTAAGGGATTGAGGGAACGGGGAACGGGGAACGCAGAACAGGGGATGGCGGATAGCAATTGAGCCAAGTGACCAAGGGGCCAAGGGGTCGAGGGACCCAGGGGCTTGAGGGGGACCGAGTGCCGAATAGCGAATGGCGAGCAGCGAGTGAGGCGGCCGGCTGCGCCGGCGGCGAAACCACCGTCCATTGGCCGGTGCCACACTGGGCGAAACTGAGAACGTGGGAACACAGCCCGCCGCCGCGGCGGCGAATAGGTGTTGGTCGACAGCGCTTGAACGAGTTTCTCTTCTCTGTGTCTCTGTGCCTCTGTGGTGATGAACGACTTTACCCTCCCCCAACCCCTCCTCGCCACAGCGAGTCGCCCGTGGCGACCTGAGAGGGAGGGGGATAGGGGTCAGCCGGCCGGGCGCTAGCGCCGGAGGGGACGCCGACCGGTTGCGGCCGGGCGCGGAGGTAGTCGTGCAACATCGCCCGCCAGGGGCGACACGGCGGCACGCCGAGCGCGGCCAGACGCTCGCTGCGCAGGGCCGACAGCGCGGGCCGCCGCGCCTTCACCGGGTATTGCGAGGTTGGCACGGGCCGGACGTCGATGTCGAGTTTGAGAAAGGCAAAGATCTCCCGGGCGAACTCGAACCACGTACAGTCGTCCGCGGCGGCCATATGGACCACGCCGTCGGCGTCGCACGCCAGCAGCGCGACGAGCCGATCGGCCAGCTCAACCGTGCTGGTCGGGCTGAGGCGCTGGTCGTCCACCACGCGAATCGGCTGCCCCGCCGCCGCCAGCCGCAGCATGGTCTCGACGAAGTTGCCGCCTTTGCCGCGGGCGCCGGCATGACCGAAAAGGCCCGACGTACGGACGATCAGACCCCGCGGCTGGAACGCGCGGGTCAGGTGCTCGCCGGCCAGCTTGCTGGCGCCGTACACGCTGACCGGGGCCGGCCGGTCCGACTCAGCGTACGCCGTCAGGCGCGGCCCGTCGTCGCCGAAGACATAGTCGGTGCTGATATAGACCACACGGGCCTTGACCTCCGCGGCGGCGCGGGCCACGTGCAGGGCGCCCCGCGCGTTGATGGCGAAGGCCTCGTCGGGCTCCAGCTCGCAGCGATCGACGTTCGTCTGGGCGGCGCAGTTGATGACCCAGTCCGGCCGCGCACGCTGTAGCACCTGCGCGACCTGTTCCGGCTGGCGGACATCGAAGGCCGGTAGATCGACGGCCACCGTGTCCGGCGGCAACACCCGCCGCAGGTCGGTGCCGAGCTGGCCGTCAGAGCCGATCAAAACGATGCGCAATGGTCACCACAGAGGCACAGAGACAAAGGGAAGACACAAGTTAAGAGCGAGCAGCGAATAGCGAGTGGTGAACGGCAAGTAGCGAATAGCGAATGACCTGAGGGGCCGAAGGGAACCGCAAAGACGCCCAGAGCGCCAAGGACGCGGAGAAGACACAGCAGAATGGCGAGTAGCGAATAACGAGTGGCGAACGACCAGAGCGGCCGGGGGGACGAGGGAGACGAAGTAGCGAGGAGCCAGTGGGGCGGAGGAGCCAAGGGGTCCGCCGCAGAATTAGTGCCGGCCCCCCGGTGGCCGGCGTCGAACGTCGAAAACGACTCGAAAGCTCACGTCCGCCACCGGGGCCGGACGCTACGGCGTGATTCGCGGCGGACGGCCAACGACTACAGCAGATAGGTACTGGACGATAGCGGTCGAACAAGTCTCTTCTCTGCGTCTCTGTGCCTCTGTGGTGGTCCCCGGCCTCACACGGGGCCGTACTGGCGCTGGTAATACTCACGGTACGCGCCCGACTTGATCGCCCGCCACCACGGCTCGTGGTCGATGTACCACTGGATCGTCGCGCGCAGGCCGCGGGCGAAATCGACGCGCGGCGACCACCCCAGCGCGCGGCGGAGTTTGCTCGAGTCGATGGCATAGCGCCGGTCGTGCGCCGGCCGGTCCTTCACCGGGCGGATCAGCGACTCGTCCTTGTCGAGGGCCTGCAGGATCGCCAACGTCAAGTCGCGGTTCGTCAGCTCGTTGTCGGCGCCGATGTTGTAGACCTCGCCCGGCACGCCGTCCTCCAGCACGCGCAGCAGAGCGTCACAGTGGTCGGCGACGTGGATCCAGTCGCGGATGTTCAGCCCGTCGCCGTACAGCGGCACGGGCCGGTCTTCTAGGAGGTTCGTCACGAACAGCGGGATGACCTTCTCGGGAAACTGGTAGGGCCCGTAGTTGTTCGAACAGCGAGTGACGACCGCCGGCAGGCCGTGCGTCACGTGGTATGACCGCACCAGCAGGTCGGCGGCGGCCTTCGACGCGCTGTAGGGGCTGTTGGGGGCGAGCGGCGACTGCTCGGTGAAGCGGCCCACCGGCCCCAGCGAGCCGTAAACCTCGTCTGTGGAGACCTGGACGAAGCGGTGCAGGTCGGCCCGGCGGGCGCAGTCGAGCAACACCTGGGTGCCCAGCACGTTGGTCCGCACGAACTCGGCCGCCCCAAGGATGCTGCGGTCGACGTGGCTCTCGGCCGCGAAGTTGATCACGGCCCACGGCGGCGGGTCGAAGGCCGCGTCCACCGCGTCGGGGTCGCAGATGTCGCCGTGGATGAACTCGAAGCGGCCGGACGTCTCCAGGCCGTCGAGGTTGGCCAGGTTCCCGGCGTAGGTCAGCGCATCGTAGGCGACGGTGTGCCAGTCCGGCCGGGCATCGAGGGCGCGGCGGACGAAATTGGTGCCGATGAACCCGGCGGCGCCGGTGACCAGGAGACGTTTCATGCTAGGAGGACCTCAGGAGCGGCGAGTGCCCGCGGGGCGCTAGTGCGGGAACAGGCGGCTGCGCCAGCGTGGGAGCGTGGAAAGGTGGAAACGTGGGAACGGAAACACCCTCCCCCAACCCCTCCCAGGCAGCGTGGGAACGTGGCCGGGGTCGGCCGCAACGGTGCGATATTGGACGATAGCGCTCGAACAAATCGCTTCTCTGTGTCTCTGTGCCTCTGTGGTGATGATTGTCTTCACCCTCCCCCAGCCCCTCCTCGCCACAGCGAGTCGCCCGGGGCGACCTGGAAGGGAGGGGAGTTGCGCGCACTCACCGTGTCAGGAGGACGTCGCGGGTGCAGCGGGTGTCGTGGTTGGCCCCGTCTTCAGCCACGAGGTTGGTGGCGCGCAGCAGCGAGTCGAACGTGCCCGCGTCGGTCCACCAGCCGTCGAGGACCTCGTATTCAAGCGTGCCCTGCTCCAGGTAGAAGTTGTTGACGTCGGTAATCTCCAGCTCGCCGCGGGCCGACGGCTGGAGCCCGCGAATGAACTCGAACACCTGCTCGTCATACATGTAGATGCCGATCACGGCGTAGTGGCTGGGCGGGTCGGCGGGCTTCTCGATGATCCGGACAATGCGGTCGCCGGCGAACTCGGGCACGCCGAAGCGCTCCGGGTCGGGCACTTCCTTCAGGTAGACGCGGGCGCCGCGCGGCTGGCTGAAGAAGTTGGCTACGCCCGTGCGGATGTTCTTCTCGATGAGGTTGTCACCCAGAATGACGACAATCTTGTCGCCGTCGGCGAAGTCCTCGGCCAGGCGCAGGGCGTCGGCGATGCCGCCTTCGCCTTCCTGGTAGGTGTAGTGCAGCTCCTTGAGACCGATCTCCTTACCGTTGCCCAGCAGGCGGAGGAAGTCGCCCGCGTCGTTTCCGCCGGTGACCAGCAGCACATCGCGGATGCCGGCGTTGACCAGGCATTGCAGCGGGTAGTACACCATCGGTTTGTCATACACGGGCAGCAGGTGCTTGTTGGTGATCTTTGTGAGCGGCCACAAGCGCTTGCCCAGTCCGCCCGCCAGCACAACGCCTTTCATGACTTGTCCTCATCATCTGGTCGCGGCTCGATTTCGGCCGCCCCGTTGTCGGCCAGGAGTGACGTCCGGTCGGCCAGCCGCGGTGCGGGGATCATCCAGTGCGCCGGCACGGACCAGCGCCCCGCCAGGGTGAGCAACGTGGCCAGGAAGATCCGCAGGTCGAGCCACAGCGACCGGTAGCGCACGTACAACACGTCGTAGTAAATCCACTGGTGGAAGTCGCCCGCGTCGCGGTCGCGCCGGCACACCTGCCACAGCCCCGTGATGCCCGGACGGACCGACAGCCGGGCCTGACGCCACGGCACGCAGAGCTGGTTCTCGCGGAACGGTGACGGCCGCGGCCCGATGAGGCTCATCTGACCGAGCACGACGTTGAGGAGCTGCGGCAATTCGTCGATGTTCGTCCGGCGCAGCCAGTGGCCCAGCGGGGTGATCCGGTGGTCGTGCGCCAACTTGAATTGCGGCCCGTCCACGAGGTTCTGGTCGTACAGCTCCCGCTGCTGTTCATGGGCGTGGTGTACCATGGTGCGGAACTTCCAGCAGCGGAACGGCCGGCCGCCCCGCCCTTCGCGCTCGTGGCCGAACAATACCGGCCCGCGCGACGTCAACTTGATGAGCGCCGCCACCAGCACCAGCAGCGGCGAGATCACCACCAGGCCGGGCACGGCCACGAGCAGATCGAAGGCCCGCTTGAGAAGCGGATAGAGCCGGCCGCTGCGCGAGTGCCTATTCGGGGTGGAGGTGTCCGTGGGCCGCCAGTCACACCGCGGGCCGTGCCGATCGCTTCCGTTGCCGCCCGCGCTGGCGTGGCCGTGGTGCCCGTTGCGGCCCGGCACACAGACGCAATGCAGCACGGACCGGTGCGGCGCGACGCGGACCTGCGGCCACAGCACGCTCCGCCCGACGATCGCCTCCTGACCGACGCGGGCCCCGGCCCCCAGCACCGCCGGCCCGATGACCACGGCGCCGATGTCGACCGCCGCGTGGTCGTGGAGAATGACCGGACCGTAGAGCCGGCTCGCGGGATGGACGGTCACGCCGCGGCCGACCCAGATACCGGGAGCCCACTCCCGGAAACCGGCCGGCGTTTTCCGACCATGGAGACTCACCAGGGCTTGCTGGTTCGCGCGGAGGTAGTCGCTTTCATCCGTCAGGTCGAACACCGCCGCCGGATGTGCGTCGTCCACGGTCGGCACGGGGCATTGGGTCAACCGGGCCCGCACGCGGGACAGGCTGGTCAGATCGGACGGCGTCAGCCGCTGGGCGGCGGCCACCGGCACCAAGGAGCACAATACGCCGGTCAGCTCCAGGTGCGTGACGCCGTCGTACAGACGGTGAATGGACTGCACGTGCAGGCCATCGTCGTAACGCACGCACTCCAGGAGCCCCCCCGCGCCGTGCCGGGCTTCGACCAGGTGGCGGACCTGGCACCCGTTCGAACCGTCGGCCAGCCACCGCGCCGGCGACCAGCCCGTCGTGGGCCGGAGCCGACCATCGAGGAACAGCAGGCGGTCCGCCAGTTCGTACTTCGCCAGATACTCCGCGAACCGCCCCGGTGTAATGATCTCCACGCCCGCCGCCGCCGTCTGGATCGCGTCGGCATATCCCTCGTCGACCGCGAAGTCCGGCACGATGGCCAGCCGGAGAATCTCCGCGGCCTCAAGCAGCACCCGGAGGTCACCGAGTACGCAGCCGGCCCCCAGGGGAGCCAGGAGCAGCGACGTACCGCCCGTTCCCGAAGTGAGGTACGGCGGACGAGCGTCCAGCAGGATTGCCGCCGTGGCCGTGGCTACTCTCCCGAATGGTCGGAGGCCGAGCTGGGGTTGTTGGGACGCGGGGAGGCGGGGACGTCGGCCGCGGGCAGCGCCTGCACGTCCTTCACGGCGTATCCACGGTGGTAGTTGTAACCATACCCATACCCATACCGTCGCCCCAGGCCCGAACCGATGAACGCGGTGCCCAACAGCTTCCCCCCGGCCACGCTCAGCTTGGCGTAGGCCTCGAGCAACTCCGCCCGACGGCAGTGCCGCTCGCGAACGACCATGACCGTGCCGTCCGCGTGTCCCGCCAGGATCGCCGCGTCGGCGGTCACCAGCAGCGGCGGGCTGTCGAACACGATGAAATCGTAAGTCCGCCGCCATTCGCTCAGCAGGGCCGAGAAGTCCCCGTCGGCCAGCAACTCCGCATGCCCCGCGTCGGCCTCGCGGCCCGCGGGCAGGATGCTGAGCCCCCGCAGGTTGGTCAGGTAGACACCATCGCCCGCGCGGCGATGTTCCGCCAGCAGATTCACCAGCCCACGGGCCGGGTCCAGTCCGAAGTGCTCCGCCAGTCCCGGCCGGCACAAGTCGGCCTCGACGAGCAACGTGTTCTTGCCGCAACTCGCCAAGCTCCGGGCCAGGCGAATGGCCAGGGTGCTCTTGCCCGAACCCGGCCCCGCGCTGGTGATCTGCACCGTGTGGCCCCGCCCGCGGTCGAACCGGTTCAGCAGGGCCGTGCGCATCATGCGGACGCCTTCGGCGTATTCCGGCGATTCGGCCGCCGCTGCGCGGCCGCTGTCGAACTGCAGCGGCAGCTCCCACAGAAACGCCGCCGGCACCGCCCGGCCCACGTCGCCGGCCTCTTCCACGCGCGGGCTGAAGCGCAGGCGCAGGTAGGCGGCCCCCAGGCCGGCGGCCAGGGCGCCGATCACGGCCGCGATACTGAGCTTCAGCCGCTTGATGTCCTTCGGGGCGGAGGGGGCGACCGCCCGCGAGATGGTCCGGATCGATGCCGGAACCTTGGTCTTCTCCGCCAATTCTTCCAGCCGCCCCACGACGGCCTGGTAGCGGTCCTTGTTGTGTTGCAGCTCGCTCGTCTTCTGTCGCAGCCGCTCCGCCGCGCCGAATTCGCTTTCGAAGCTCTGCCGCAGTTCCTGCACCTCCCGTTGCAGGCGCTGCCGCCGCAAGTCCCACACCCGCAACTGGTGTCGCAGCGTCACCGGGTCGGACACGCCGGGCGCTGCGCCGGAGCCGGGTGACGCCGACAGTGTGACGACGGCGCCGTCGTCCAGCTCGCGCTGCCGGGACTCCAGCGCGGCCTGGGCCGATTCCAGCGCCTGCTGCAAGCGCACCATCGTCGGGTGGCTCTCGCCGAACTGCATGGAAGCGGTGTTGAGCCGCTGTTCGGTGTCCTTCCACTGCCCGTACAGGCGTCGCCATTCGGGATCGGCCTGGTGGCGGGCGGCCGGTGCCATCCCAGCGTCGCTCGGCTGGGAGCTGCTGGCCTCCAACTCCCCCAACTCCTGCCGCGCCACGTCCATGTCCAGCTCCAGCCGCCGCAGGTCGGCCTCGTACTGGTCCAGCCGGATCCGCCGCTGGGCGATGAGGTCGTCCGGCGAGGGGGAGAGCAGCTCCCGGCGCGTCTCGGCCACGACCTGTTCGAGGAAGCCGATTTCGGCGGCCACCTTCTTCTGCTCATCGTTCAGGGCATCGAACAGCTGGCGGTCCTTCTCCGAGAAACGCTCGCGGGCGAAGCGGAGGTACTCGTCGAGCAGGGCGTTGGCCAGCAGCGCCGAGTCGGCGGGCGTGCGCGTCGTGACCGACAGCTCCAGCAACTCGGTGCGCTTACGCGGCATGGCCTCCGCGGCCTTCGCCAATCGTTCGATCCGCTGGGGGGCGTTGCCGGTCCACGTGTCGATCAGGGACGGCGGCTCGTCGAACCAGGCGGTTTGCTGCACGTCCTTGCGCTCCAGGACCCGTTGCAGGACGGGCTGGCTCCGCATGATGTCCGCCTGGGTCTGGACGTACCGCTCGTACTGGGTGATCGGCCCCGTTTCGTCCGTCTCGACCACGAGCCGCGGCACGACGGAGTAGATCTCAACCAGGGCCGTCGCCGTGTACTCCGGCACGAACAGGGCGCGGACCAGCAGGACGCCAACAGGGGCCAGGACCACGAAGACCACCAGGATCGTCCAGCGGAAGCGGAGCAGCAGGCGCAGCGAGAACGGTCGCTGGGCGCGCTGGGCCTCGTGCGGGCCGTTGTAGTCCGCGTCCGAAGCGGTGCTGAGCGGGCCGATTGTCCCCAGTCCGCCGCCCGGCCCGTCGAGTCCACCCGCGCCGCCGCGGGCCAGTGACCGGTCGCCTTCATCCGCGTTGGCCATGCCATCCCACTTTCTCGCCCGGTGGCCGCAAGCGTCCGCGTCGGGACGACCCCGGCCAGGCGATTCCGCGCAGCGACGACTTCCGCGGGACGGAGGCACCTGCCGCGACGACGCACCCATCGACGCGTGACTCAGCCTCGAGCTCCGCGCGGTCCCAGATCACCGAGTTCGTGACGAGGACGCCCGCCCGCAACCGGCACTGCCGGCCGACGACCACCGGCCCGATCAGCAGCACGCGGTCGTCGATGCGCGTGTTGGCGCCGACCATCGCCGGGCCGATCACCCGGGCACTCGCCGCCATCCGCACGGTCGGGTGCAGCGCCGTGTCGCCGTTCCACGCGTATTCCGCGTGCAGCTCGTTGCCCGGCCGCGCTCGCGCCAGGGCCCAGGCCTGGACGGCGAGATACGTGGCGAGATCGCCGACGCGGGGTGTAAACTCGGACGTGGGGAACACGGCCACGGCACACGAATCGTGCAACAGCCGCGGCAGAAGCGTTTCCTTGAGGTCCTGGTAGCTGCCGGGTGCAACGTGCCGTAGGGCCGCCTGCGCAAAGACGTGTACCCCCACGGGCGCGCCGACGTGCCCCAGTGCCGCGCGGCCGTGGTCGCCGTCCTGGACCGCGAGCGTGGCGAGGGCGTTCCTCTGGCGGTGTGCGGCGAGGAGTGCCGCGAGATCCACGGTCGGGAGGATGGAGCCCTCCACCACGACATAGTTCTCGGCCTCGACCAGCTCCCCCGCGTCACGCAGGCAGCCGCCCGGGCCGCGCGGCATCCGGTCCACGTAGTAGTTCAGCCGCAGCCCCGCCTCGGCCCCATCTCCCAACCGCGCCCGCAGCAGCGGCAAACCCTCGTTGACGCAGATGACCACGTCGCGGATACCGCCGCGTTTCAACCACCGAAGCGTGTAACTCACCAGCGGCACGTTGGCGACGGGCAGTAGCAGCCGGGGTTCCAGACCGTGGTCCGTGTCCTCGCGCCAGATGTGCGCGCCGCCGAGAACGATGCCGGCCGTTGACTTTGCCGGCGTCGGGTCACGGGGTGATACACTCACGCTTGGCCGCCTCAGCAGACCGCGGTGTGGGTCGAAAAGGGTGGCACGCCGTCGCTGCCTCGCGCGGCACGCCGCCACCGACGGAGCTGTCGCACGGCCAGGCCCCCGGCGATCAGGGCGACGCCGGCCGCGACCATGAGCTGCTGTTTCCAGCCGATGCCCGGCCCGCTGACCAATCCGAACCAGTCGGCGCCGATGGCCCCGCCCAGGAAAAAGACGCCGGCCACGGCGAGCGGGCCGACCCGCAGCAACACCCCGACGAGCACGACGATGGCCGCCAGGACGACCCCGGTTTGTTGGTACAGGCCGAAGCCCGCGTGCCGGTCGGGAACCAACAAGTCACCGAACAGCCCGAGTCCCAGCAGGGCCGCGCCGCAAAGTGCCCCCAACGCCGGCAGGCCGGGGCGTAGGCCCGCGGGCGAGGTGTCGCCAGGCCACGGGGCGGCCCGGTCAACGCAGTCCAGACAGAAGCGCCGCACGACGCGCCGACCGTGATCGTAGCCCTCCAGAATGTGTACGCACGCGGCGCGTCCGCACGTCTCACAAACGTGCGGCGGCCGCGGAAGCGACCCGGCACGCGTTCCGGTCAGGGTGGACCGGTGCACGGCGCCGCACGCCCGCTCTCGCAGGTCGGTGTTTGGTTCAGCGGAGACCGTGGTCGTGATTGCCGACATGGTTCACACCCCTCGCCGCACGGCAGCGGCCGCCGCGCGGCCCAATGGTCAATGGAACTCCACGTCCCATGCGAACGGGAACTTGTCCCACGCCTCGCGCTGCTCGTCGGGCTGCCGCGGGTCGTAGCGGCGGGTCACGTAGTACATTAGCAGGGCGTCCCGGCCGCCGACCGCCACGCCGCCGTGCCAGAGCCCCTTGGGTATCCGCAGCACGCCCGGCCGGTGCTCGCCCAGGTAGACCGCGCGTCCGGAGCCGGGAGGCACCTCGAGCAGGTTCACGCGGTCTTCGTTTGCCACCGGGCCTGCCAGCCGCAATTCCGCCGTCAGGGGCGCCTCTTCCGTGTTGAACAAGCCGATCTTGAGGTCGCCGGTCAGCACGACCCAGTGGTCATCCTGGCGGGCGTGGCGGTGCCAGGCTTTGACTGCC
>CAYWYJ010000091.1:6194-16413 GCA_964462635.1 uncultured Planctomycetales bacterium | reverse complement strand
GGCTCGGCAGGAGCCTCGCCCTCCCATGTCGCACAACCGTGAATACCCATCTAGACGGTCGTGCGCGATTCGGCGGCGCGCGGGGGGAGGGCGAACCACCCGGTGAGCCGCGGCTCGGCAGGAGTCTCGCCCTCCCGCGCCGCATGTTCGCGCACGGTCATTTGGGAGACCGAGGGGGCTTGCCGTATGCCCGCGTCAGAACGTCGGCCCGCTCTGGCGAATCGTGAGCGGCTGGTGGGATTCGAACGCGCCGGGGCCCCACTGCGACGTGTGGTCGATGCCGCCGAAGACGTCGTACCGCACGTCGCGCGTCGCGCAGAATACCCCGACGCCGATGATCGCGGCGACCGCGGCCGTGACGAGGATGGGCTGCATCACGGCCAGCCGGGGCCGGCGAAGCAGCAGGGGGGCGAAGAGGACGGCTTCCAGACCGAGGGCGACAAGCACGGCGAAGAAGGGGAAGATTGACGCCGCCTGGCGGACGTAACCGAAGAACAGCAGCGCAATCACCACCTTCTGCGCGACGACGATCAGCACCACGCCGCCGACGCGATGCCGGAGGCATACCCCCACGCCGAGCGCGGCCGACAGCAGGATGACACCAGGCCAGATCCACGGGGCCGACGCGGCGGCGCTGAACTGGTCCGCGGGACGACGAAGGCCCGCGATGCCCAACGGCACATTGAGCGGCGTGATGCCCTGCGTCAGCCCGGAGCCGAAGAGCGCGAGCTTACGGCCGAGGAGGCGTAGCGCGTCGCCGGGGTGCTTGACCAGGTATTGCAGACCGACGCGATAGCCCTGTTGGAATACTCGCAGGTGGCCGGGATAGCCGAACGAAAGCCCCGTCGGGCCACCGATCTCGTCCAGCAACGCCGTCGAGAAGCCGCCGTCGGCGTTCGCATGGTTTGCCAGGGCGAAACAGAGCGGTCCCTGATTGCTCACGAAGGTCCAGGGCGCCAGGGGGCGCGGCACGTAGCCGGCGTCCGCGCGGAACCAGTGTTCGACGAAATCGCGGGTCACCGGGTTGATGCCCGCGGCGGCGGCCACGTCGGCGAGCTGCAAGAAGTTGCCCTCGCGAGCGAAGGCCGGCAGGTTGCGCAGGTAGTCGATGGCGTCGGGGGCCCAGGGCACGCGGGCGGAGGCGTAGTCCAGGGGCCGCGGCTCCACCGTGTTGAAACGCTGGATCGCGTAATAGCTGCGGATGTTCCACGGCAGCGGAACGAGGAAGTACCCGACGGCGAGAACCGCCAAGCCGGTGACCACACCGAACCGCGACCGTGGGGGAGCGGAGGCAGCCGCACACACCGCGGTACCCGCGGGGAGTGTGGGCGTCCCGCCCGCGGCAGGACGTGGAGGCGTCACGCCCGCCGCCGTCGTGCCGCCGCGCTGCCAGCGCCAGGCCAGGTGCGCCCCCAGCGCCACGAATAGCAGCGTGTGCTCGGCGCGGAACAGCACCGCGACACCATGCAGCCCGGCGAGAACCAGCAGATTGACGAGAGTCGGCTTTTCGGCGACACGCAGCGTGAGTAGCGCGATCAGCAGGAGCAGGAACGTGTACGGCGTTTCGTTGTTGATCGACGTGGCCTGCACGGTGAGGGCGAAGGACGCGGCGGCGAGCAGCCCGGCGACGACGGCGACGCGCTCGGCGTTGATCGACGGCGGCTTGGCTTCACACGCACCGCTCCCTGACGGTCGCGGCTCGGTCAGACGGCGCCCTGGCGGGCGTGGCTCGGAACGGGCCGCGTGCTCCCTCGTGCTTCCGGCGAAGACCCGGCGGGCCAGGAGCCAGGCGAGCACGCAACTGGCCGCGCTAAGCGCGCACCACGCCACCTTGTGAACGACGAACCCACCCGCCGGCGACACCCCGCCGGTCCACCGCAGGAGGTACGCCATCCCCGGCGTGTGGATCGGCAAGTCGAACTCAAACGGCTCGCCGCGTTGCAGGCTGGCGGCGTAACGCACCCACAGCGGCGCGTCGCCCTCAAAGCAGACGGAGTGCGGCCAGGAGGCATCCGGCGTGGACGACAGGAATCCGAGTCGCGTGGCCAGGGCGGCCAGGAAGATGGCCAGGGTCGCGAAGACGTGGCGTCTGCGTTGCGTGGAGCCGGACGTCGGGTGGCCGGGCTCGCGGGCGCTTCGCCCTGCGAGTCCGCCTTCGCCGGAGCGTCGGTCTTCGGTATCGTGCTCGCCGGCGATCCTCGCTGCGGCATCACGATGGCTCGCCCGGCGCCGTGTTGGTGGATTCTCGCGGCTTGTCCTATGGCGCATTCACACCACCGTGGCCCCCCGCATCGGCGGCATGGTAACGGGACCAACGTGGCGATTCGAGCCGGCCCGGACAATCGCACGTCGTTCCGGGGATCGGCGTTTCGCCCCGCAAAGGCGGTCATTGACAGATGGCTGGCCGCGGGGCGGCCGCCAACAATTCGCCGGCCCGAAGGCGCGACCGTCAATTGCCTGGGGCGATAGCCCCTGGAGTCAATTGGTCAGGGCGTGCTGTCCGCCCCTGTTGCGGGCCTGCTCGGCGATGGCGAGTTCCTGGGGTTGGTTGGCCAAGGCGTGCTGTCCGCCCCGCAGGAACGGCCATCAACGGGGTTCTCGCCCCGGCGGGGTGGCCGTCTACGGGGTTGTTGCCGCGCAGGGGCGGCCGTCAACGGGGTTGTTGTCCCGCAGGGGCGGCCGTCAATAGCCAGGGGCGTCAGCCCCTGGGCCGGGATGCCCGTTCCCCCCTGGGCCCCAGCGGGGCGACGCGTCTTGGACCGCCGGGTGCGCCGATGCTCCCATCAACACCTGACCCCGGAGGCCTGCGATGGGCCAATCCCTGACCGATCTGGTTTGCCACATCGTCTTCAGTACGAAAGATCGCGCCAACCTCATCATCCCCGACTGGCGCGAACGTCTGCACGGTTACATCGGTGGGATCCTCAAGGAGCGCCATGCTGTCCTCTTGGCCGCCGGCGGCGCCCGCGACCACATCCACCTGCTCGTCTCGCCGCACCCGACCGGTGCCCTAGCCGACGTGATCCGTGATGTGAAGGCCGGATCGTCCAGGTGGATTCACGAGACGTTTCCGGAGGCCCACGGCTTTGCGTGGCAGGCCGGATACGCCGCGTTCAGCGTCAGCCACTCGAATGTCCCGGCGGTTTGAGCATACTTGATGAATCAGGACAAGCATCATGCCACGCAGGGATTCCAGGAGGAGCTGGTGGCATTCCTCCAGCGACACGAAGTTCCCTACGACGAACGTTACATCTGGAAGTAACACCGATCCGCGCCGCCCCGTTGGGGCGATGGAGGGGCGCGATCGCGTCCAGGGGCTGACGCCCCTGGCTATTGACGTCCGCCCCAGCGGGGCGACGGAGGTGAGGGAGGGGTGACCGCGTCCAGGGGCTGACGCCCCTGGCTATTGACCGCGGCCCCTGCGGGGCGACGGAGGTGAGGGAGGCGTCGCCGAGGGGCTAGCGCGGTTTCAGTTGTGGTGTAGCGTCGGCACCCCGTGGTCGACGCCGACGCGCCGAAGAACCGACGCCGGAAATGCAGATCCGGCGCCACGGGAGAAGTGAAACCGCTCTAACGCCCCTGGCTATTGGCGGCCGACCCTGCGGGGCGGTGCCCGCTGACAACCGGTCGTGGACAGGTCGTCAGTCTGTCAGCGCCGTGGCGTCCACCTCCAGTACGCGCACCAGGAAGGCGTACTGGTCCGTTGCTTCCTCGATGATCTTCTGCGTCGGCTTGCCGCCGCCGTGACCGGCCTTCGTCTCGATGCGGATCAGCACGGGGTTGTCGCAGCCCTGGGCCGCCTGGAGCGCCGAGATGAACTTGAAGCTGTGGGCCGGCACGACGCGGTCATCATGGTCGGCGGTCGTCACCAGGGTCGGGGGATAGCACGTCCCCGCCTTCAAGTTGTGCAGCGGGCTGTACTTGTACAGCGTCTGGAACCCCGCGGGATCGTCCGGCGACCCGTAATCCGACACCCACTCCCAGCCGATCGTGAACTTCGTGAACCGCAGCATGTCGAGCACGCCCACGGCGGCCAGGCACGCCCCGAACAGGTCGGGCCGCTGGGTCAGGCACGCCCCGACGAGCAGCCCGCCGTTGCTCCCGCCCAGGATCGCCAGCTTCTTCGGGCTGGCGTATTTGTTGGCGATGAGCCATTCAGCGGCGGCGATGAAGTCGTCGAAGCAGTTCTGCTTGTTGTGCAGTTTGCCCGCGTCGTGCCACTCGGTGCCGTACTCGCCCCCGCCGCGGATGTTTGCCAACGCGTACACGCCGCCCAACTCCAACCACACCAGCCGCGAGACGGAGAAGTACGGCGTCAGAGAGACGTTGAAGCCGCCGTAGCCGTAGAGCAACGTCGGGTTGTTTCCGTCGAGCCGCAGCCCCTTCTTGTGCGTGATGAACATGGGGATGCGCGTGCCGTCCTTGCTGTTATAGAAGACCTGCTTCGTTTCGTAGCGGTCCGGGTCGAAGTCCACCTTCGGCTTGCGGAAGACCGCGCTTTGGCCGGTGGTCAGGTCATAGCGGTAGATGGTGTTGGGAACGCTGAAGCTGGTGAAGTTGTAGAACGTCTCGGTATCCGTGCGCTTGCCGCCGAAGCCGCCCGCCGAGCCGAGACCGGGCAGCTCCAGTTCGCGCAGCGGCTTGCCGGTGAGGTCGAACAAACGCACGACACTGTGGGCGTCCTTGAGGTAGCTGGCGAAGAACGTGTCCCCCACGACGCTGACGCCGGTGAGCGTCTCGGCGGCCTGCGGGATCAGCTCCTTCCAGTTCGTCCGCTCGGGCCGCCGCGTGTCGATCGCCATCAGGCGTCCGCGCGGGGCGTCCAGGTCGGTCTGGAACCAGAACACGGGCCCGTCATTGCCGACGAAGCCGTACTCGGCGTCGAAATCGTTGAGCAGCTCGACGGTCCGCCCGTCGGCGGCCTTCAGGTCCTGGTAGTAGATGCGGTTCTTCCGCTCCGTCCCGTGGAAGACGACGATAATCAGGTACTGCCCGTCCTCCGTCACCGACCCCGCGAATTCCCACTCCTTCTGGTCCGGCCGGTGATAGACGAGCTGGTCTTCCGACTGCGGCGTGCCCAGGCGGTGGTAATACAGCTTGTGGTAGTAGGTCACGTCGCCGAGCTTGTTGCCCGCCGGCTCGTCGAAGCGGCTGTAGTAGAACCCCCGGCCGTCCTTGGTCCAGGAGGCCCCGGAGAACTTCGTCCACTTCACTTCGTCCGGGAGGTCTTCGCCCGTGTCCACGTTGCGGACCTTGAAGGTGACCCAGTCCGAGCCGCCGGTCGAAACACCGTACGCGGCCAGCTTGCCGTCGTCGCTGATTGACAGCGCGGCCAGGGCCACGGTCCCGTCGGCGGAGAACTTATTGGGATCGATGAGCGTCCGCGGCTCAGCGTTCAGGGCCTCGGTAACGTAGATGACGGACTGCGGCTGGAGGCCGTCGTTCTTGCTGTAGAAATACCGGCCGCCCTCTTTGAAGGGCGTGCCGTACTTCTCGAAGTCCCACAGGCGGGTGATGCGTTCGCGGATCTTCTCGCGCGCGGGGATTTCGCCGAGGAACTTGAACGTCACGTCGTTCTGGGCCCGTACCCAGGCCGCCGTCTGCGGCGAGTCCAGGTCCTCCAGCCAGCGGTACGGGTCGGCGACCTTCACGCCGTGGTAATCGTCCACCTGCTCGACGGTGGCGGTCTTGGGGTAAGAGAGGGCCGGTCGCGGCGGGGGAGTCTGGGCGAGGGCGAGCACGGCCACGCCGGTCGTTGCGAGGACGGCGAAAACGCGCGAGTACATCGAAGCCTCCTATCTGCACGTCGGTCTGGAATCGTCCAGAAGCAAGGGATGATAGCCGCGCGGCGCGCCGGTTGACCAGCGGGGACCCCCGCGCTCCCCGGTAGCGCCGGACCTCCGAGTCCGGCGGTATGCAGTGGTAGCGGAGTTCGGCCGCTACAGCCCCATCAGCTTCATCATCAGCGCATTCTGCGCATGCATCCGGTTCTCGGCCTGATCGAAAATGGCCGAATTCGGCGTCCGCGAGACGGCGTAGTCGATCTCGTCGCCGTAGTGCGCCGGCAGGCAGTGCAGGATGATTGCGTCGGGCCGCGCGTGCTCCATGAGGTCCGCGTTGACCTGGAACCCCGCGAACTTCTTCTTGCGGGCCGCGGCCTCGGCTTCCTGCCCCATGGACGCCCACACGTCGGTATACACGACGTCCGCGTTCTTTGCCCCCGCCGCGGGCTCGTGGACGACCCGCACAGCGCAGCCGTTCTGCCTGGCGATCTGCTGCGACTCTTCGAGCACTTTCGGCCGCGGCTCGAAGCCCGGCGGCGAGGTCACCGTCACGTTCATCCCGACGCGGGCCCCGCCGTACATGAGCGAGTGGGCCACGTTGTTCCCGTCGCCGATGTAGTTGAGCGTGAGGCCCTTCAGCGTGCGTTTGCGCTCGCGGATGGTCTGCAAGTCGGCGAGAATCTGGCAGGGGTGCTCGAAGTCGCTGAGCCCATTGATGACCGGGCACGTCGCGTGGCGGGCGAGGTCCTCGACGATATTGTGCCCGAACACGCGGGCCATGATGAGGTCCACGTAGCGGGCCAGCACGATGGCGATGTCCTCGGTCGTCTCCCGCTCGCCGATCTTGAAGTCCACCGGCGACAGGTAGATGGCGTGGCCGCCGAGGCGGGTCATCCCGGTCTCGAACGAGACCCGGGTGCGCAGCGAGGGTTTCTGGAAGAGCATGCCGAGCGTCAGGCCGGCCAGGGGGGCGGCCTTGAACCACTTCTCGCGGTGGGTCTTGAGGTTGTCGGCCAAGTCAAGGATGGCGACGATCTCGTCGCCGGTGAGGTCCTTCATCGACAACAGGTGTCGTCCTTGCAGATGAACGGCCATGCAATGCTGCTCCGTAAGGGGCCTGGGTTTCGACTTGGCCGCAGTCTAATAAGGCGGCGCCGCGGTGAAAACAGCGCGCGCCGCGAATGCAGGGCTTGTCTGAGTGGTGGCGGACGGACTTGAACCGTCGACCTGCGGGTTATGAATCCGCCGCTCTAAACCAGCTGAGCTACGCCACCGGCGACACCCCCCACCGGGCCGGCGGTGGCCGTCGGCCGCTGTGCGGAGCGTGTCAGAATCCGTCAGGGAGTATACCCCGCCCGGCGCACGGCGGCCAGGGCGGCGCAAGGCAGGAGGGGGCGCCGACCGGGGACGGCCGACGCCCCCCACACACGTGACACCGGGCTCGTTAGAACGCGCTCAGGCCGCCGGAGGAGTCCTTCGCCGTGGGCGCGGGCTCATACTCGGGGTTGTCTTCCGCCGCACCGCCGTGGCCACTGGCTGAGGCCGCGGCGTGCGCGGTCGCGGTCTTGTGCAAGTGGGCGAAGTGCGTGGCCGGCTTGGCGGTCTTCTTCTTGGCCGGCTGCGCGGGGTTGTAGTTCGTCGGCGACGGACCGGCGTTGCCGCGGTCGCCGTGGTCCCCTTGGACGAGCGCCAACAGCTCCGTGACCATCGCCTTGAGCGTCTGGGCCTGGGCGGCCAGCTCCTCGGACGCCGACGCGGCCTCCTCGGCCCCGGCGGCGTTCTGCTGGGTCACCTTGTCCATCTGCGAGACGGCGATGTTGATCTGCTCGACGCCCTGGGCCTGCTCCTGGCTGCCCTTGGCGATGCCGTTCACCAGGTCGGAGACGTTCTTGACGTTGGTCAGGATGCCGCCCAGGCTGGTGCCGACGTTCTCGGCGATCTTGACGCCTTCCTGGCTGCGCTGGGTGGAGTTGGCGATGAGGTCGCTGATTTCCTTGGCGGCGCCGCCGGCCCGCTGGGCCAGGTTGCGGACTTCTTCGGCCACGACGGCGAAGCCCTTGCCGTGTTCGCCGGCGCGGGCGGCCTCGACGGCGGCGTTGAGGGCCAGGAGGTTGGTCTGGAAGGCGATCTCCTCGATGACCTTGAGGATCTTGCTGATCTGCTGGCTGGCGTCGCTGATACCCTGCATGGCCTGGTTGAGTTCGGCGACCACGGTGCTGCCCTGGTCGGCGGCGTCGCGGGCCTGCCGCGTCAGGCCGTCGGCCTTCTGGGAGTTCTCCGCGTTGGTGCGGGTCATCGCGGCCATCTGCTCGAGGGCGCTGCTGGTCTCTTCCAGCGACGACGCCTGCTCACTGGCCCCCTCGGCGAGCTGCTGGGAGGCGGAGGAGAGCTGCCCGGCGGCATCGCTGACCTGATCGGCCCCGTCATTTAACTGAGCGATGACCCGCTGGAGGGCGCGCACGATCGACCGAGCTATCAGCCACGCCAGGAGCACGCCGGCCACCATCGCCACGGCCCCGGTGAACAGGGTCACGACCTTCGTGCGCTCACCGGTAGCTACGGTGGCCGCGTTTCGCGTGATGACCTCGGTCCGCACCGTCTCGCGGATATTCCCGAGGATTTCCTGGACCTTCGCCAACGCCGGCTTGGTCTTCGTGCTAAAGACCTGATTGGCTTGCTGCATCCCGTGGAGGGCGCCGATGGCGTACTCCTGACACGCCCCCAACGCCGCTCGAGTCTGCGCCAACGCCGGCAACGTCTGCGTCTCGTAGATTTCCGCGGCCTGTTTCTGGGCGGCGACCCGCTCGGCCTCCGCGGCGATGGCCGCCTCGAAGTGCTCCGCCACCTTCTCCAGGGCCGCGACGGTCTCCGTCGCATACACTTGGCGGGCCTCGGCGGGTTTTCCGGCGGCCAGGGCTTGCTTGATCTTCACCGCCGACTCGTGCAGATGACGGTGCGGTTCTCCGCAGGCGTCCAAGGCCGCCTTCAGTTCAGGGAATTCGGCGCACCAGTGCTGGCACTGCTCACTGGCCAGGAACTCGCCGAACGCACACTTCGTCGGGTCGGTCTGCACCTTCAGGTCGGCGTCCTCCGCGATACACGCCCGCGACACGGCGGCGGCCCAGCGGCGGTGATCGTCCAACCGCGCCCGCAACGTCTCATCGAGCCCGGGGTGCCGCGGCCGCCAGACCTGCTGGATTTCGACGGCCGACTGGTGCAACCGCTGGTGCGGTTCACGCAGCGCCTCCAGTCGCTTGGCGAACTCCGGGTCCCGCGCCGCGTGCTTGGCTTCGTCACTGGCCAGCCACTTGCCCAGCCCACACTGCGTCGGGTCGACTTGCACTTCCAGCTTGGGCAGGTTCTTGACAAACAACTGGTTGACCTTCTCGCTCCAGACCAGGTGGTCCACCTCGCGGGCCCGCAGCTTCTCCGGCAACAGGGGGTCGGCCCGCTTGAACGCCTTACCGATCTCGATCGCCGAGGCGTGCAGGGCCGCGTGGTGCGACTCGATCTCCTTCAGGCGTTCGGCGATCTCGGGCATCATCGCCTCGGCGGCCTCACGCTCGGGCCCGAAAAGCCACTGGCCGAACCTGCACTTGTGGTCGTCCGTCTCAACGGCCAGCTCGGTGATGTTCTCATCCGTCAGCAGCGCGTTGACCCGATTGGCCCAGTTCAAGTGGTCGATCTCGCGCTCGGTCAGGGCCTGAATCAACTGGTTCTTGGCGATCGCGTCATTCACACTGCCGGCCATGCTGCGGATGCCGCCAAAGCTGAAGGTGGCGACGAGGGCCAACAGACCCATAACGACCGCGAAACCCAGGGCAATGCGCTTGCCAACCGTTATCCTGCGCGACATGGTCATCTCCTGCAGACTCTCACGCCCCTTCACGGCACTGCCGCGAGTGCGGGCGTGCGTCCTCGACCTTCCGGCCGTCCGCGGTGTCCGAAAGAGCGACGCAGCCGTTCGTTCTCGAACGACTGCGGTGCCGGCGGGGCCGCCCAGCACCACAACCCCGCTGCCCGCGCCGGGGGTTAGGACATTCGCTCTAGTCCATTCGTCTCAGCGCCGGGCATACTTGATGATTTTTCTCTCAAGAACTCGCCCAGCGCCATCCCGGAGACTCACCGGTATGAAGCTGGGGCGTGTCGCGGCGGCGGCCCGGCGGGTCACCGGCCCGAGCTATCGGTCCCGCTGGAGTTGAAGAACGCCCTGGGGCGAGTGGTGAGCACCGACGTGCGGGGAAACTCCCGCTCCGACGGGTGGTCACAACCGTGCGTCAGTATCCCGCATGTCCACGCGGGGCTCCGCGGCCCGCCACTGGCGTGGTGGGTTCTGATAGCGGGTCCAAGGAAGCTGTCGGCGTGGAATGCGCGTTCCCCCGCGCAAGGCAGGAGGGGGCGCCGACCGGGGACGGCCGACGCCCCCCACACACGTG
>CAYWYJ010000091.1:0-6094 GCA_964462635.1 uncultured Planctomycetales bacterium | reverse complement strand
AGCGACGACGCCTGCTCACTGGCCCCCTCGGCGAGCTGCTGGGAGGCGGAGGAGACCTGGGCGGCCGCGTCATTGACTTCATCCGCGCCGGTTCCCAGCGCGGTGGCGATGCGCGTCAGCGTCTTGTTGAGGCTGCGCGCGATGATGATGCCCAGGGCGATGGCGGCGGCGACACCGACGGCGACGGCGATGATTGAGACCGTCTTCAAGAATGCCGCCTGATTGGTGGCCTGGGTGGCATTCGCGGTGGAGGCCGCCAGACTGACGTCCACGAGCTGATCCAGCAGTGCATTGACCTCGCGTTCCGTCTTCCGGCAGGCCGTCAGGGCCTGCGTCCGGGCCGCCTCGCCGATCTCGTTCGCCCGCTTGCCCTGGGCGACGAGCCTGTTGATGTAGTCCGAGACGACGGCCGACCCGCCGACGATGTCCTTCTTGGCCAGTTCGGTGGCGGCCTCCATGTCGCCCGCCTTGATCAGTTCTTTGACTTGTCGGACGGCGGCGTGGAATTTGTGGTGCGGCTCGTCGATTTCCTTCATCACGGCCAGCAGCTCGGGATTCTGCGTTTTGAAAGTGGCCATCCACTTGCCCAGCGCGCACTGGGTGTGGTCCTCGCCGCCGTCAAAGACTTCCTTGGAGAACACCGCCGCCAGCGACTTGCCCACGAGGTTGTAGTGGTCGCCGCGGAACTTCTCCATGTCGGCCCGCAGGCCGCTGGGATCCTGAACGGCGAGCGCGTCGAAGTCCTCGGAGCTCTTGATGAAGACGTTGTTCTCTTTGCGCCACCCGTCCCACGCGACGCCGAGCTTCTGCCACAGGTCGGCTTCCTGCGGGCTCTTGGGCAGCTTGTCGTAGATGTCCCAAGCCTTCCCATAACGGTCGCGGGCTTCCTGAATGCGCTGGTACTGGACCTTGCGCTCCTCCGGGGCGAGCGACAGGTCGAGCAACGTCCGCTGGGCGGTCTTGATGGCGGTGGCGGCTTCCTTGATGATCATAAGGTTAGAAACTGATGGGAGTTGCACCTCCGCGGCCTGGTGAATGGCCTTTCCGCTCTCGATGGCCCCGTAATAGCCGACCCCGCCCAGCAGTAGGGTAATCATGGCTACCCCGAGAAACGACACGACAAGTTTCTTACCGATCGTCCAAGCCCGTTTCATGGTGCGTTCTCCTGCGTGAGCGGCCGCCGGCGTATGGGCCGCGACTGGACCGGTGAGGCGACTCTTCTGTTTCGGCCGTGAGTTGCGTCGGTCGCGCCGCCACGGCCCAGCGCGGGGATTCATCCCGGCGCGTGCGGAACAGCCACATGATCGGACCCTGCTCCCGGACTAGCCCGAGCAGCTTAGGCCGATCGCTCTAGTTAGGTCGGATTGGGCTGGGACATACTTCAGGTGATTTTCCGCATTGGGTAAGAAACCCCTCCCGGTGCGGGCGAATACCCAAGCCCCGCGCGGCCTGCCAGCTCCACGACGGCTCCGCCGCTCAATCGAAGCGGGTCGGCCAACTCCACGTGGTGAGCGCCTCGAGCTGCGCGCGGTCGGTGCGGTCCGGCTTCAGTGGGGTAACCGCGACGTAACCCTCGCGGACGGCGGCCAGGTCGCTATCGGGACAGCCCGCGTGGCCCGGTAGCCGGCCGTCCAGCCAGTAGATGGCTTGCCCGGTCCCGTCTGCCTGCTTCTTGTAGTGCTCCTCCCAGTTCACCGGGGCCTGCGCGCAGCAGCGTACGCCGCGCGGCCAGCCCCCCCTCAACGCCGGGATGTTCACGCTGAGGCACGTGCCGGGGGGCGGCTTGGCGGCCAGGATGTGATCCAGCACCGCGCGCGCGACGCGGGCGGCACGGCGGAAATCAAGCTCATCGGAGAGCTCCAGCGAGAAAGCGACCGACGTGACGCCGAAGAGCGCCCCTTCCATCGCGGCGGCGACCGTACCGCTGTAAAGCACGTTGACGCCCGTGTTGGCGCCGGCGTTGATGCCGCTGAGAATCAGGTCGGGCCGTTCCCCCAGCAGCTCGATCATGGCCAGCTTGACGCAATCGGCGGGCCGCCCGGCCACACTCCAGCCGTGAAACACGTTGTTGACGTGGACCCGCCGCACGACCAGCGGCTTGAGCACCGAGATGGCGTGGCCGACCCCGGACTGCGAGTCGTCGGGGGCCACGACGTCCACGACGCCGAGGTCGGTGACCGCCCGCACCAGGGCCTCGATCCCCGGGGCGAGGAGGCCGTCATCGTTGGTCACGAGAATCCGCATGGGCGGATTGTATCGGCAAGTTGGGGCTGCCGTCGGCGCGCGGCCCCGGCGCCGCGGGTTTGACGCGTGGTTCCCCGTTGGGGGCGGGGGGTATGTTGGCCGCGGCCGCGGCGGCTGCATCCGACGCCGGGTACCAGGTTCCGTTGGGCCCGCTGACCCAGGTCTGATTGCGGCCGTTTTCCTTGGCGGCGTAGAGCATGGCGTCCGCGTTGCTCATGAGCTCGTCCGGGCTGTGCATGTCCGCGGCACGGGCCGCCACCCCGCAACTCACCGTGACCGTCAGTCGCAGGTCCTTGACCATCGCGGGCTCGGCGGCGACTTCCTGCCGGATGCGTTCCGCGACGGCGGTGGCCACGGGGAGGGCCAAGCCGGGCAGAATCAGGACGAATTCCTCGCCGCCGACGCGGCCGCACAGCTCGCGCTGGGGCGCGTGGCGGGCGACGATCTGGGCGACGTGGATGAGAACTTGGTCTCCGGCCGCGTGCCCGTGGGTATCGTTGACGCGCTTGAAGCGGTCAATGTCGATCACGATGCAGGTCAGGGGGCGAACGTCGCGCTGACAGCTTTCCCAAGCCTGCTCAAACGTCTGGAAAAGCGAGCGGCGGTTGGGGAGCTGGGTCAGCGCGTCGGTGTGCGCGAGCAGATCCAGCCGTGTGGCCAGGACGGCCATCTGCGCGTTGGCCTTCTGGACCTCGATGTGCCGTTGCAGGAGTTGCTCCTGGAGGCGGAGCATTCGCTCACCGACACGCACCCGCGCCAGCAACTCCCCCGCGTGGTACGGTTTGGTCAGGTAATCGTGGGCCCCGGCGTTCAGCCCCTCGACCACGCGCTCCTTCTCGTGGTACGCGGTCAGCATGATGAAGTGCATATTGCCCAGCGCCCGCAGTTCCTGGAGCTCGCCCAGCGCGCGGCATAGCTCCAGTCCGCTCATCCCCGGCATCGACCAGTCCGCGATCACAATCCCCGAGCCCATGCCGCAGACGGCTTGCAGAGCGCTCTGCCCGTCGCCGAACGCGGCCACCGTATAGCCGGCGCTCTCCAATTGGCGCTGCACCAGCTTGCGCGTGGCTTCGTCGTCGTCGACGACCACGATGCGAGTACGCGGTTCCTGCTCCATGTTCCCTGCGCGGCGACGGCGCTCCCGGTGGGGTTCGTCGGCGGTCCCGCCCGCCGTTATAGTACCCGTGTTTACATCGACCATTGCCCTCGTGGTTTCCATTACCCCAAGTGGCCCGGCCGCGGGTTCGAGCGCCGGACCGATAAGAGACGACGCCGATGTCCGCCGACGCTCAATCCGGGGATCGGGTCGAACCCCGCCAGCTTTGGCTGGTGCCCAAGGCCGGGGCAGCGGCGTCGCAGCGGGTGGCTGAGGTGGCCGTCGACGCGCCGGTCGCGGGGTTGCGGGCGTATGCCGTGCCGGACGCGCTCGCGGCTGGGTTGCGCCCGGGCGCGTTGGTGCGCGTGCCCTTCGGCCGCTCCGGGCGGCTGACGGCCGGCGTCTGCGTGCGGGTCAGTGAGCGCCTGTGGGACGCCACGCTCCGCGCCCTCCAGGCGGTCGAGCCCGGCCTGCCCCACGTCAGCGAACGCTTGTTGGAACTGGCGCTATGGGTCAGTGACTACTACGCGTGTTCGCTTTGGAAGACGTTGACAGCGATGTGGCCCCTCGCGCTGCGCCGGCCTCCGAGCCGACGCGTGCGCTGCGTGAAGGCCGCGGCCCAGGCGGTGGCCGACGCGAAGCTCACTCGGGCCCAGGCCGCGTTGCTCGACACCCTGGCCGGCGGCGAGCTGCCGCGGTCCGAAGCGCTACGCCGGGCGGGCGTCAGTGCGGCGACGTTGCGGACACTTCAACGGCGCGGGCTGGTGGAGTGCGGCCTGCGCGTGGAGCCCGTCCCGGCGGTCGTGCCGCCGCCAGCGCCCGCCGCCCAGCTCCGCGATCCGGCCGATGACTTCGCGCTGACGGAAGACCAAGGCGCGGCCCTCCGCGCGGTCACGGGGGCGCTCGACGGTCCGGGTTTGTTCAAGGTGCTCGTCCTGTTTGGCGTGCCCGGCAGCGGCAAGACCGAGGTCTACGTCCGCGCGATCCGCGCCGCCGTCGCCCGGGGCCGGCAGGCGATCGTGTTGATCCCGGAGATCGCGCTGGCCACGCAAGTGGTCGATCGGCTGGCGCGGCGCTTTGAGCGCGTCGCCGTCCTGCACAGCCAGCTTCCGGCCCGGACGCGGGCCGACACGCTGGCGGCGATCGCGGCGGGGGCGGTGTCGGTGGTCATCGGGACGCGCACGGCCGTGTTCGCGCCGTGCCCGCGGCTGGGGCTGATCGTGGTGGACGAAGAGCAGGAATCCAGCTTCAAGAGTCTGGCGTCGCCCTACTACCATGCCCGCGATGTAGCCATCAAGCGGGGGCAGTTGGAGCGCGTCCCCGTCGTGCTCGGCACGGCCACGCCGTCGCTGGAAACCTGGCACAACGCGCAACACCGTCCGCACTACGAGCTCCTGTGTCTGCCGCACCGTGTGCCCGGCGCCCGCCCGCCCGACGTGCGACGCGTGGCCCACCCGACCCCGGGAGAACCGGGCGCGGCGGGACTCCTGCCGCCCAACCTCCTGTCGCCCCTGCTGCGCAACGAGCTGGAGGCCACGCTGACCGCCGGCGGCCAGGCCGTCCTGCTCCAGAACCGCCGCGGCTACGCCGTCTTGTTGTGCTGCACCAAGTGCGGTCTGATCGTGCGGTGCGTCCGCTGCGGCGCCGGGCTGGTGTACCACCGTGACGCCCGCGCTATGAAGTGTCACCGCTGCGGACACCACACCGCGGTGCCCACGAAGTGCCTGGATACTTCCTGTGGCGGGCTGCTACGCCGGCTCGGCGCCGGCATCCAACGTCTGGAGGAGGAGGTCCGCCGGGCTCTGCCGAAAGCACGCCTGCTGCGGCTGGACAGCGACACGATGCGGCGGCGGCGCGATTACGAGGAGGCCCTGCGGCGCTTCGAGGCGGGCGACGCCGACGTACTGCTGGGGACGCAGATGGTGGCCAAGGGGCTGGACTTCCCGCGCGTGCGGCTGGTAGGCGTGATCGACGCCGACGCCGGCCTGTCGGTGCCCGATTTCCGCGCGGGGGAGCGTGTCTTCCAGCTCATCGTTCAGGTGGTCGGCCGGGCCGGCCGCCGTGACGGCCCCTCGTTGGCTATCGTGCAGGCCAACGAGACGCCGTCGACCGCCGTGCAGCACGCGTTACGACTTGACTATGAGGCGTTCGCGGCCGAGGAACTGGCCCTGCGGGTCCGTTACGACTACCCGCCGTTCACGCGACTGGCCCGCCTCGTGTGCGCCGATGAGCGCTCGGGACGGGCGGCGGCCGAGGCCGAGCGACTGGCCGATGCCCTGCGGACCCGCGCCGAGCGCCTCGATGCCCGCCTGCACGTCGAAGCGGCTGAGCCGTGTCTCGTGCGTCAGCTCCGCGGGTGGCGGCGATATCAAGTAGTGCTGCGTGGTCCGGCCGGCGATGCGGTGCGCCAATTGCTCCAGGCGGCTGCCGCCGAGAAGCTCCTTCCGCCGCGCGTACGGCGATTCACGGTGGACGTCGACCCGGTTGACTGGCTCTAAATGGGTATTCACGGTCGTGCGACACGGGACGGCGAGGCTGTCTCCTTCGGCGACCCTGCCGGCCTGGCGAGCCGCGGCTCGCCGGGAGGCTCGCCCTCCCGGTTGGCGCCCCATGATCCTGAATACCTACGTAGCACCCGCCGAGCGTGGCCGCGCCGGCGGGGTCCGTAGCGCTATGGTGTTGGTGCCGGCGGAGGCTGTGGCTGGTCCGACTTCTCGGCGGACTCCCGGACCGCCTGCTGCGCCTGCTCCAACC
>CAYWYJ010000090.1:13193-16549 GCA_964462635.1 uncultured Planctomycetales bacterium | reverse complement strand
TCGCGCTGATCGGGGCGGCCCGCGGTCGCGTGGGGCGCGGCGTCTACCAGCGGTGCTACGAGTTGGCGTACGTCTGGACCGTCGGCGGCACCTCCCAGGCCGTCCTCACCCCCGACGTTGCCCACAGCTTCCCCGATCCGGTCTGCGTGCGGTACTTCTTCCTGCACGGGGCGGTGCTGGCGGCGGTGCTGGTGATGACGCTGGCCCTGGGCTGGCGACCGCTGCCGGGCGCGGTGCGGCGCGTGTGGGTCGTGACGCTCGGCCTGGCCGTCGTTGTCCTGCTAGTCAACTGGGCCCTCGGGGCGAACTACATGTACCTGTGTCGGCCGCCGGCGCGACCGTCGCTGTTCGACTACTTCGGCCCCTGGCCGTGGTCGCTGCTGTCGCTGGCCACGGTCGGCACCGTGCTCATCGGCTTGTGCTACTTGCCGTTCTGGGTGCTGGACCGACGCCGCGCCCGGCGGAACGCCCAATAACAGGAACTCGTCCGGGCCGCGGCGGGATGTAACCCACCCCCAACCCCTCCTCGCCAGAGCGAGTCGCCTGTGGCGACCTGAGCGGGAGGGGGGGCGGAATGCGTCGAGTTCTCGGTCCGAGCCGTCGTCACGGCCGCAAGTGATGCCCGTCGGCCGATAAGAGGCCGCCAACGCCGCGATGCGACCGCTCTTGCCGCAGCGCGACACGGGCCGCGCGCCGCCCACTCGCTTCCCCGTTTCGAGCATTCCTAGGATGGATTGACGGCCCCGCTGCACCCGGGCCGCATTGTTTCCCCCCTGGGGACGCCCCCCGGGCGTCTCCGGCGCAAAGGCCGGCAAGGACCGGCGGAAGGAAGGAAGTTCCGTGCGTCTACTCACCGTGCTCTTGGTCTGCGCGGGTGCGACGACGGCCCTCGCGTCGTCCGTGCAGGCGACCATCGTGGCCGACGGCAACTACGCTCTCTACACCGGCACCGCCGACGGGACCGAGATCGACTATATCGGCGAGGGAACGGGGGCGGCCGACGCGGCCGCCGCTGCGCAGAGGTTCTATTTTGAGATTGAGGACCAGCGCTACGTCTACCTCGCCGTCTGGGCCACACCCGCCACGGCCCGCGGCCTCCTGGCGCAGTTCCTGTTCAACGACCTGCCGGTGTTCAGCGGCGACCCGGCGTGGGAGGTCTATGGCGTGGTCGCCGACCCGTTGCCGGGCGGGGCCTCGCCTTCGACGTCCATCCTGTCGGCGCAGGTCCGCCGGGCCAACCGGCGTTTCGCCTGGTTGAAGCCCGCCCTGAATGGGGTGAACGCGGTTGGGTCGCGGCGTGTGGTGGAAACCATCGGCGAGAAGGCCGCGTGGATGAACCTGCCCGCGGACGCCCCCACCGTCGCCAGCGAGCCCGGGGGCGGCGAGCCGGGCGCCGTCTGGTTCATCTTCCGTCTGTCGCCGAACGAGATTTGGCCGGAGATCGAGCTGTGGCACAGCCATAACGTGGGCCGGGCCCCCCAGGAGGGGGGCGACTACAACGGCAACGGGAACTACCGTTATCTGGGCGGCGGGGGCGGGGGCAGCGGTGGCGATTCCAGCCCGCTCCCCGCGCGCGGCCGGGGCGACGTGACGAGCGTGCCCAATCCGTTCCCCAACACGGCCCCGCCGAACTCCAACTCGATTCCGCCGACCGTGCCGCCTTCGGAGCCCTCGAACCCGGTCATACCGCCGCCGGTACCCGAGCCCACCGCCGCGCTGCTGATGCTCGTCGGCGCGGCGTGGCTGCGACGGCGGTAAGCAGACTCCAGGAGGAGTGCTATCGGGCCGTCCCCGCGCGGTGGAGACCCCGCGGGGGCGGCCGGTTTCTGCGCCCGGCGCCCGCGCGGTGCCGGCCGCTGTAGCGGCCGGGCCCCGCATCGGGTGACGTGGCGGCCGGGCTCCGCACCGGGGACGTAGCGGCCGGGCTCCGCACCGGCCGTGGACGGTGCGACCACTGCTCAAGAGCAGTGGCACACACGAAGAGCGATGGCACGCACGGGGGTTCCCACCGACCGTGGGACCACAGGCGGGGACGCCGGCGGTACCGCTCATCGCGACCGTGCCGCTGGCGACGTCACCTCCCGTCCGGTTGCCAAAGCCGCGTTTTCGGGGGATGATTCCGCGACACCCACGACCGACCGAGGTTGTCGGCGCGGGACCACGGGCCTACACTCGGGTGCAGACATGGAACACGCATGGCCCCATGCCGCCCTGGCGACCAGCGACTATCGCACGGTGGGCCTGTTGCTGCTGGCGGCCGGCGGAATCGCCCTCTTCATCCTGATTGCCACCCACCTCTTCGGACCCAAGCGCGTCGGGCCCGTCAAGCACAGCACCTATGAATCCGGCATGGAGCCGGTCGGCGACACCCGCCGGCGGTTCAGCGTCCGCTTCTACCTGATCGCCGTGCTCTTCCTCGTTTTCGATGTGGAAGTTGTCTTTCTGTATCCCTGGGCGGTGCTGTACCCGCGGCTGCGGGAGGGCGAGCCGGCGACGTGGGCGACGACACTGACGGACGCCGGGTATACGCCGGCGTTCATGCTGTTCGCCATCGGCCTCTTCTTCGCGCTGCTGCTGGTCGGGTTCGTCTACGAGTGGCGGCGAGGCGTCTTCAAATGGAACTGAAACACACCACCGAGGTCATGAGCCCCGGCGGCGATTTCACCGCCACGCGGCTGGACTACTTCGTCGACGCGGTGAAGAAGCACGGGCTCAACTGGGTCCGGCGCAACAGCCTGTGGCCGATGCCGTTCGCCACCGCGTGCTGCGGGATCGAGCTCATGGCCACCGGGGCCAGCCGCTACGACGTGGCCCGCTTCGGGGCCGAGGCCATGCGCTTCACGCCGCGGCAGTGCGACCTGCTGATCTGTGCCGGCCGCGTGGTCATGAAGATGCTGCCGGTGCTCCAGAGAATCTACGTGCAGATGACCGAGCCGAAATGGGTGATCGCGATGGGGGCGTGCGCGTCCACCGGCGGCGTGTTTGATACGTACGCGGTCGTGCAAGGCATCGACCAGTTTCTCCCGGTGGATGTATATGTGCCCGGCTGTCCGCCGCGGCCGGAGACCCTGCTCGAAGGCATCATGCTGATTCAGCGGATCGTGACCGAACAGGGCGTGAAGACGAGTGCGGAGCGCGGCCGCGGGTTGCGGCTGAGCGCCCTGCCGCCGCGGCAACGCGTGGAATTGGGCGCTGGTTTCCAGGAGGCCCCGTAGCGGCCGGGCTCCGCACCGGCCGTCTGTAGCGGCCGGGCTCCGTACCGGCCGTAGGCGGCTGGACCACTGCTCAAGAGCAGTGGCACACATGCGGCGGGTGCAAGGCAGAGCCTTGCACTACGTTGCGCAGTGGCCGGGCAC
>CAYWYJ010000090.1:824-13093 GCA_964462635.1 uncultured Planctomycetales bacterium | reverse complement strand
ACATGCGGCGGGTGCAAGGCAGAGCCTTGCACTACGTTGCGCAGTGGCCGGGCACGGTGCCGGCCGATCCGTACCGCGACCGTGAGGGAGCGGCAGGGAAATCTGAGCCGCGACCGTGAGGGAGCGGACGTGGTCGACGGTTCACTGCCACTCGCACCGGCCATTGTCCGGTGCCGCACAAGCTTGTGAACGCCGGTCGGCAATCGCGGCCAGCGGAAATGCACCGGCCATTGGCCGGTGCCACACGAGCGTGCGGACGCCATCCGGCAGTCGTAGCCGGATGTCAGACAGTGATCGCTGAGGGTCTCGCATGGCGACGACAGACGTCATCGCAGCGTTGCAGGAACGGTTCCCCGACCTGAATCTCGAAGCGCGGCCCTTGCTGACGTACCCCGACGGCCGCACCTCGGACCAGCTCTGGGTGCGTGTGTCGCCCGAACGGCTCATCGAGGTCATGCGGTTCCTGTACGCCGACCCGCGGGCGAAGTTTGAGCAGCTTTGTGACCTGGGCGGGGTGGACTACTTGAATTACCCCGGCGCCGAGGACCGCTTCGCGGTGGTCTACGCACTGGTCAGTCACACGCACAACCACCGGTTGTGGATCAAGGTGTTCGTGAACGACCCGGACCCGGTCGTGCCGTCGGTGACGTCGATTTGGAAGGGGGCCGAGTGGCCGGAACGCGAAGTGTACGACATGTTCGGCATCCGCTTCAGCGGGCACCCGGACCTGCGACGCATCCTGCTGCCGCAGAACTTCAAGGACCACCCGTTGCGGAAGGATTATCCGCTGCACGGCAAGGGCGAGCGCGAGGACTTCGAGGTGGTAACCCGCGAGACGGCGTGAAATGAACCACAGAGGCACAGAGACACAGAGGGACAACAGGCAATTGCGGGCGGTGAATCCTAACCGCGCGGGAAGCGGCGATCGGACGACACGCGGTCCAGCCGTTGCGGCCCGCTTCGGCGCGCGCACGGACTTTGAGGCCGCCCTGTGCCGCGTCTCTCTTCTCTGTGCCTCTGCGCCGCTGTGGTTAGTAACCGGAGCCCCGATATGGCCGTGACGTACGACTTGGGCAAGGCGACGACGCTCGAGCGCGAGGAAGGGAGCGAGGACCGCTGGACGCTCAACTTCGGCCCCCAGCACCCCGCGACCCACACCACCCTGCGCCTGGTCCTGGAGGTCGAAGGCGAGCGCATCGTGAGCTGCACGCCGGACATCGGCTTCCTGCACAGCGGCTTCGAGAAGCTCGCCGAGCACCTGAACTACAACCAGTACGTCGTCGTCACCGACCGGATGAACTACGTCTCGCCGATGGCGAACAACATCGCCTGGCACATGGCGTGCGAGAAGTTGTTCGGGATCGAGATCACTCCGCGTTGCAAGGCGATCCGGACGATCTGTGCCGAACTGGCCCGCATCCAGGACCACCTGGTGTGCGTCGCGTGCAGCGGGCTGGACCTGGGCGGGCTGACGGCGTTTCTGTACGGCTTCAACGCCCGCGAGACCATCTACGACCTGTTCGAGGCGCTGTGCGGAGCGCGCTTCACGGTCAGTTACACCCGCGTCGGCGGTCTGTCGCAGGACGCCCCGCCCGGATGGACCGACCGCGTGCTGAAGTTCGTCCGCGAGGAGGTGCCGCCGGCGCTGCGCGATGTGGAGACCTTACTACTGCGCAATCGCATATTCATCGAGCGCGTCAAGGGCATCGGCGTCGTCAGCCATGACGACGCGATCAACTGGTCACTCACCGGCCCGATGGCCCGCGGCAGCGGCGTCCGCCGCGATGTCCGCAAAGACGAACCGTACCTGTGCTACGCCGACAACTGGGACGGGAAGGGCGCGCCGGCCGTGCAGTTCAAGGTGCCGGTGGCCCACGGCGGCGACGTGCTGGCGCGCTTCCTGGTGCGGGTAGAGGAGGTCCGCCAATCCTGCGCGATCATCGAGCAGGTGGTGGCGATGCTGCCCGACGGGCCGATCAACGCCCTGCCGGACGAGAAGGTGACCCTGCCCGACAAGCGCGAGCTGTATTTCTCGATCGAAGGGCTGATCCACCACTTCGAGAAGGTGATGACCAACCGCGGCTTCCGCCCGCCCGTCGGCGAGGCGTATTTCGCCAACGAAACGGCCAACGGCGAGCTGGGCTTCTACATTGTGAGCGACGGCGGCAACAACCCCTACCGCGTGCGCGTCCGACCGCCGAGCTTCATCAATTACCAGGTGTTCCCGAAGCTGATTGTCGGCCACCAGATCAGCGACGTGCCGCCGACGCTGAACAGCGTGAACATCATCGCGGCGGAGCTGGATCGATGAACGCGGCGCGGCCCGTTCCTGAGGGCAACACGGAGTCGTCGGCTCCCACCAAGCCGCTGTGGCAGCGCGTGGTTCCGGACTTCGAGGCGGCATTCATGGCGGTAGAACGGGTCGAGAAACAGCTTCGGCGGTTTACCGCCGCGTTGGACGCCGCCGGCGTTCCCTATGCCGTGGTCGGGGGGAACGCGGTCGCGGCGTGGGTGGCGACGGTCGACGCCGACGCGACGAGGACGACGAAGGACGTGGATGTGCTCGTGCGACGGTCGGACATGGACCGCATTGCCCAGGCGGTACGTTCCATCGGCCTTGTGCCGGGCGAAGTCCTCGGCGTTCCGATGTTCGTCGAGGAAGCGGCCCCGTCGCCGCGCGGGGCCGTGCACATTCTCTACGCCGATGAACCCGTGCGGCCGGACGACCCGCGACCGGCCCCGAGCGTGACATCGGCGTGTCGCAGCCCGCAGGGGTACATGGTCATTAACCTGCCGGAGTTGGTGCGCATGAAACTGGAGGTATTTCGGCGCCGGGACCAGGTGCATCTTGAGGATTTGCTGTCGCTTGGGTTGATCGATGCCCACATGGCCGAGGCACTGCCGCCGGACTTGCTCGCCCGCCTGCGACACGTCCGCGACACGATGGAGTGGCACGGCCCGCCGCCGGTGTTCTAGGCTTGAAATGGCGAAATGAAGAAGGAAAAAGGCACAATGAAGAGTGGGGCGCCGCGGGCATTTCCGGCGGCGCAGGACCTGCGCCCCCGAGTCCCGCTTTTCTCACTTTTCCTTGTTCCTTGCGCCTTCTTGACCAGGAGCAACGCTTGAGTTGGCGAACGATTGACCGTCGAACCGTAGACGCAGAGCACCTCGGACCGGCGCTGTCCGAGGCGGTGCTGGCGAAGATTCGCACGTTCTTCCCCCGCTACCCGACGAAGCGGGCCGTGCTGCTGCCGGCGTTGCACATTGCCCAGGACGCGCTCGGCTACGTCTCGCTGCGGGCCATGCGGCAAATAGCAGAGTTGCTGGAATTGCCGCCGGCGGCCGTCATGGACGTCGTCAGCTTCTACACGCACTTCTGGACGCACCCGAAGGGCCGCAAGACGATCGTCCTGTGCCGCTCACTGTCGTGTGAACTGATGGGCGGCCGGCAGGTACAGGAGGCGATCCAGCAGAAGCTCGGCATCGGCGAGCACGAGACGACGCCCGACGGCGAGTGGTCGTTCATGACGGAAGAATGCCTGGCCGGCTGCGACCACGCCCCGTGCATGCTCATCAACGAGAAGCTGCACAAGCGCGTGCGCGTGGAGGACCTGGACCGCCTGCTCGCCGACCCGGACAATGACAAACTTGACCTGCCGCGGAGTGGTTTGTACGACGCGCCCAGTAGCGCCGGACCTCCAAGTCCGGCGAGTCCGTAGCGCCGGACCTCCGAGTCCGGCGTCGCGGATGCCCGGGATTGGACGATGAATGAGCAACCGCACCGAATGAAGCGCCAGTCGCCATCGGAGCGTGCAACGTACGGGCGTGGTCGGGCGGTCCGCTTGGCGGCCGACTTGTACGCCACGGACACCCCGATCCACCTGACCATCTGCGCCGCGGATGGGCAGCCGTTTGCTGATCGGGAGCTCGCGACGCAGACCTGCACGGCCTTGGAGCGGACCTGCGCCAGTTTGGAGTATCACCTGTACGCCAATTGTCTGATGCCTGACCACATGCACGCGTTGGTGTCGCCGGCCGACTCGGAGACCCCCGTCGCAACGTTGCTCCAGCGGTTCAAGAGCTTTACCACGCGGGCGTTCCAGAAACGCACCGGACTGCCGCGCCTTTGGCAGCTTTCGGCGCGGGACCGTCTCGCGCGACCTGCGGAAGACCCGATGGTGCTGGCGGCCTACATCGCCAACAATCCGGTCCGGCGAGGGTTGGTACAGGTATGGACGGAGTGGCCGTTTACGCGAGTGTATGTGGAATGACTGATCGTCGGACATTGCAGAACGCCGGACTCGGAGGTCCGGCGCTACAGCCAGGCATCCGCACGCCGGACTCGGAGGTCCGGCGCTACTGAACGGAGCGGACAACAAGAATGCCGTTCGAACGCGTCTTGATGAAACACGTCGGCGTGCCCAACAGCACCGCCCTGGCGTCCTACCGGGCCGACGGCGGCTACCAGGCCGCCGCCGCCGCGCTGAAGATGAAGCCCGAAGAACTCGTCGATCTCGTCAAGCGGGCCAATCTGCGCGGTCGCGGCGGGGCGGGGTTCCCGGCCGGGTTGAAGTGGAGCTTCCTGCCGCCGGGCCGCGAGATCACCTACCTGTGCGTGAACGCCGACGAGTCGGAGCCGCCGACGTTCTGCAACCGCGTGCTGATGGAGCACGACCCGCACCTGCTGCTGGAGGGCATCCTCATCGCCGGCCACGCCACCCGGACCACGGTGGCCTACATCTACATGCGCGGCGAGTTCACCGAGCTGTTCCACATCATGCAGAAGGCGCTCGACGAGGCGTACGCGGCGGGCTACTTCGGCCAGAACATCCTCGGCAGCGGTTACAACCTCGAGTGTTACATCCATCGTGGGGCCGGGGCGTACGTCTGCGGCGAGGAAACCGGCCTGATCGAGAGCCTGGAGGGCAAACGCGGCTGGCCGCGGATCAAGCCGCCTTTCCCGGCCATCGAGGGCGTCTTCCGCAAGCCGACCGTGGTGAACAACGTCGAGACGCTGGCCTGCCTGCCGCCGATCCTGACGCGCGGGCTGGAGTGGTGGCTGTCGCTGGGCACCGAGAACAGCAAGGGGCCCAAGATGTACTGCATCAGCGGCCCGGTGAACCGGCCCGGCTGCTACGAAGCCCCGCTCGGCCTGTCGGTCCGCGACCTGATCTACGACCGCGACTTCGGCGGCGGGATGCGCGACGGCAGGAAGGTCAAGGCCGTCTTCCCCGGCGGCGTGTCGATGGGCGTGCTCCGCGGCGACCTGTTCCCCAAGGCCCCCAACGGCGTCGTCGATCCGCGGCAGGACCACGACGAACTGGACTGCCTCCTCGATTTCGATGACGTCCGCCGGTACGACTTGCTGGGCCTCGGGACGGCGGCCGCGGTGGTCGTGCCCGAGGACGCCGACATGCGCGACGTGCTCGTGAACGTCACGCGGTTCTTCGCGATGGAATCCTGCGGGCAGTGTACGCAGTGCCGCGAGGGCACGATGTGGATGTACAAAATCGCCCGGCGGATTCAGGCCGGGGCCGGCCGGCCGGTTGACCTGGACCTGCTGGTTGAGGCCACCCGGAACATGGGCATGATGCCCGGGCTGAGCATCTGCGGCCTTCCGGACGGGGCCGCCTGGCCGATCCGCACCGTTGTGGAGAAGTTCCGCAAGGAGTTTGAAGCCCGGATCGCCGCCCAGGAGCCCGACGCGGCGGCGCGGTATATTCGCCGCCTCAACCCGGCGGCGTACGAGCTGCCGATCCTGCAAGGCCGGGCGGAGCAATACCCCGGCGGAACGTACTACGTGCCGGCCTCGCCGGGGAGCGCGGGCGTCCGGCGAGCGCCGGGGAGTGCGGGCGTCTCGCCCGCCCTGTAGCGGCCGGGCTCCGCACCGGCCGCAGAACGCCGGACTCGGAGGTCCGGCGCTACAGTGGTGTGCGGGCGTTCCGCGAGCGCCGGGGAGTGTGGGCGTCCCGCCGGCGCCGTGACAGGTGACAAGTGACAGGTGAAAAGTGCAAAGGGCACAGTGCAAAGTGAAGACCGATCCGGGCGCCACCGCTCGAGTTGGCCGATGTCTTGCCACATGTCACCTGCCACCTGTCACTTGTCACCTGTCACTTTGCACTTGCACTGGTCCCCGCTCGAGTCACTGGCGACTAAATGGGTATTCACGGTCGTGCGACACGGGAGGGCGAGGCTGTCTCCTGCGGCGACCCTGCCGGCCTGCCGAGCCGCGGCTCGCCGGGAGGCTCGCCCTCCCGGTTGGCGCCTCATGATCCTGAATACCTATTTAACAACGTAGCATTGGACTCCCATGCCCAAGATCATCATCGACGGTAAGCCGATCGAGTGCCGCAAGGGCCTCTCCGTCCTGCAGGCCGCGCTGGAGGCGGGGTTCAACATCCCGCACTACTGCTACCACCCCGGGCTGTCGGTCGTCGCCAGTTGCCGGCTGTGCCTGATGGAAATGAAGATGCCGCACCCCAAGACGCAGGAGGCCGTCTGGGCCCCCAAGCTCTTCCCGTCGTGTCAGACACCCGTGCGCGACGGCCTGGAGGTGCGGTTCGATTCCGACGCCGTCCGCGAAAACCAGAAGCGCGTCATGGAGTTCTACCTCCTGAACCACCCCTTGGACTGCCCGGTGTGCGACAAGGCGGGCGAGTGCTACTTGCAGGACTACTCCGAGCACTTCGGTTCGCCCAGCTCGCGGATGGTCGAGGACAAGCAGAAGAACCCCAAGAAGGACATCGGCCCGCACACGCTGCTGTACCAGGACCGCTGCGTCCTGTGCAGCCGCTGCGTCCGCTTCGTGGACGAAATCGCCGGCACACGCGAGCTGGCGGTGGTCAATCGCGGCAGCCGGGGCGAGATCGACGTTTTCCCCGGCCAGCCCCTCGACAATCCGCTGCAAGGCAACGTCGTCGATCTGTGTCCCGTCGGGGCCCTGCTGAACAAGGACTTCCTGTTCAAGCAGCGCGTCTGGATGCTGCGTTCGGCCAAGTCGGTCAGCCCCGCCGACAGCCGCGGCCAGACGATCTGGATCGACTACAACGAGCAGGGCATCCACCGCCTCCGCCCGCGCTTCAACGAGAAGGTCAACGAATGGTGGATCAGCGACGAGGCCCGCTTCGGCTGGAAATACGTCCACCGGCCCGACCGGCTCAACCAGCCGCGCGTCCGCGACGCCGGCGGCCGACGGCCGGAAACCTGGCAGGCGCTGCCCGATCTGCTGCGCAAGCGGTTCAGTGCGGCGGCGGAGGCTGACGGCGGCGCCGCCGTCGCGGTCATCCTGAGCCCCATGATGAGCTGCGAAGAAGCGTGGCTGCTGGCGGGCTTCATCCGCGGCGTCGCCCCGCAAGCCACGTTGGCCCTCGGCCACGTCCCGATCATCGGCCACGACCAAACGTTCCCGAAGGGCTTCGTCATCAAGGCCGAGAAATGCCCCAACCGCCGCGGCGTCGAGACGATCATCGAAGGCTTCGGCGGCCGGACGGCGGCTTTTCGTGAGCTGCTCGGCGGGGCGGCCGAGGGCGCGTACAAGGCGGCCTATGTCGTCGGCGGCTACCCGGAAGCCTGGGTGACGGACGACATCGCCCGGGCGCTGGCGAAGATCGAGTTCCTCGTCGTCCACGACCTGTTCCCGTCCGCGCTCGACGACCACGCGGCGGTGCAGGTGCCGGCGGCGACGTGGGCGGAACGAGAAGGCAGCTTCATGAACTGCGATGGACTGGTCCAGCCGTTCGAGCGGGCGATCCCGCCGCTGGAAGGCGTGAAGGCCGACGGGCAGTTCTTGTACGAACTGGCCGGGCACGTGGGTTTGTTCCGTGCCGCGCGCGTGCGGGAGATGATGGCGGTCGGGTTGCCGGCGTTCGCGGACGTGTTCGTCCCCCGCGACCCGCCCCAGCACGCGCACTAGGTAGCGGCCGGGCTCCGTACCGGCCGTTTGTAGCGACCGGGAAGCCGCCGGCCGATCCGAGCCGCGACCGTGAGGGAGCGGCAACGAGCCCCAAGCGCCAGCGCGGGGCCCGCGCAGCGCGGCAGGCCCCGCGACGGTATCCGCCGGACCCGTCGCTGGCGCTCCGGGCTCGTACCGGCGCCGGACTCCCGCCACGGCGGGCAAGCTCCGGTCCGGCGCTACAGGGGAGTGCGGGCGTCTCGCCCGCCCCGTAGCGGCTGGGCCCGGCATCGACCGAAACGCACGACGCATGATGAGCGCAACACCATGATCGACCCCACCGTCCGACGCATCGAGACCCTCCTGCGCAGCCCGCTGCTGATCTTCGGCGGCGGCGGACTCCTGACCGTCGCGGGTTTCGTGGTCCTGTGGCTGCTCTTCCCGCTCTACCGCGACATCTTGTCGCACCCGTTCTGGTTCCCGGTCATCGTCATGGCGGCGATGGTCGGCCTGATCATGACCAGCACCGCCATCTGCATCCTGGCCGAGCGCAAGATCGCCGGCTTCACGCAGGACCGCTACGGCCCCAACCGTGTCGGCTTCTGGGGATTGCTCCAGCCGCTGGCCGACGGGCTGAAGTTCTTCTTCAAAGAGGACATCACGCCGCTGCATGTGGACCGGCCGTTGTTCTGGCTGGCCCCGACGCTGACCCTGGCCGTCTCGCTACTGGGTTTCGCCATCATCCCCTGGGCGGGTGAGGTCGAATGGCCGTGGGCCCCAGGCGTCCGCGTCTCCACCCAGGTCGCCAGCCTCAACATCGGCATCCTCTACGTCCTCGCGGTCGGCTCCGTCGGCGTCTACGGCATCGTCCTGGCCGGCTACGCCAGTAACAACAAGTACTCCTTCTTCGGCGGGATGCGGGCCGCGGCCCAGATGATCAGCTACGAGCTGCCGTTGGGGCTGGCGCTGCTGTGCCTGTTGCTGACCACCGGCACCTTGCGGCTGGAGGAGATCGTCAACCAGCAGGCCCACAGCGGCATCTGGTACGTCTTCATGCACCCGCTGCCGTTCCTGCTCGTCCTGGTCAGCTCCTTCGCCGAGGCCAACCGCACGCCGTTCGACCTGGCCGAGGCCGAACAGGAACTCGTCGGCGGGTTCCACACCGAATACAGCTCGATGAAGTTCGCCATGTTCTTCCTCGGCGAATACGTCCACCTCGTCACCGGCAGCGCCGTGATGATCGCCCTGTTCTTCGGCGGCTGGGCCCCGCTGCCGTTCACGAGTTGGCTGGCCGACAGCACGGCGTGGTGGGCGATGCTGGTCAAGTTCGGCGCCTATTTGGCGAAAGTCGCGCTCTTCATCGTGTTCTTCATGTTGATTCGCTGGACGATCCCCCGGTTCCGGTTTGACCAGCTCATGCGGCTGTGCTGGCTCTCGCTGGTGCCGGTGGGGATCGGACTGCTGGCGGCGATTGCGATTCTGGTCGCCCTGGGGCTGCATCGGCAGTGGTGGGCCACGTTGGGCGTGAATGGGTTGGCGCTGCTAATAATGTTGTGGTACGCCGGACGCTCGAGGGCCCCGGTCACCGGGCGGCAGGGCGACCTGCCGCCGGTGCCGGCGTAGTGGCGACCCGCGGATGGCGGTGCGTGCAAGGCAGAGCCTTGCACTACGTCGCGTAGCGGCCGGGCCCCGCCGATTCGTAGCGGCCGGGCTTCGTGCCGGCCGAGCCGGGCCGCGACCGTGAGGGAGCGGCCCCCGCACCGGCCATTGGCCGGTGCCACACAAGCCCGTGCCGGCCGCATCGCCGGCGCCGGCGTGTTGCCCGTGCAGGTCTGGTGCCGGCAGTCGGACGCCGGACTCGGTGGTCCGGCGCTACGGGACGTGCCGGCCAGGCACCGCACCGACCGTTTTCGTGCGAGCCGACCGAGGTAGCTGAATATGCGTGACGACGACATCATCGAACTCCGCGAACCCGAGCTCACCGCCGCCGAGCGGCTCTACCTGCCCCAAATCCTCGACGGCATGAGAACCACCGTGCGGCACATGTTCGATCTCCGCGGCCGGCAGAAGGTGGTTCACCAGTACCCCGAGGACACCCGCCAGGGCCGCGGCACGCTGCGGGTGGCGAACTACCGCGGCGTCCACCGGCTGAACAAGGACCCCGACGGCCGGGTCGCGTGCGTGGCGTGTTTCATGTGCAGTACCGCCTGCCCGGTCCACTGCATCCACATCGAGGCCGGCGAATCGCCCTGGCCCGACCGCGAGAAATACCCGGTCAAGTTCGAGATCGACGAGCTGCGGTGCATCTACTGCGGGATGTGCGAGGAGGCCTGCCCCTGTGACGCCATCGAGCTGACCCCGCACTACGAACTCGTCGGCCGGACCCGCGCGGAGATGATCTTCGACAAGGAAGAACTCCTCCAGGTTTATGAGGAAACGAAAGAGCTGAAGCCGCGAAAGAACCCGCCGATCACCGACTACGGCCTGACCGGCGGGCAGAGCAAGGACGTGGCCCAGCCGAACGTGGAGCGGAAGGTGTAGCGACCACAGGCGGGACGCCTGGGCCACCCGGCAGCGTGGCGCCCCAGCTCAGTACCCGCCAACCGTAGCGGCCGGGCTCCGCACCGGCCGAATCGTAGCGGCCGGGCTCCGTACCGGCCGTAGGTGGCCGCACCACTGCTCAAGAGCAGTGGCACCCGTGCGGTGTGTGCAAGACAGAGCCTTGCACTACGTCGCGTAGCGGCCGGGTTCCGTACCGGCCGTAGGCTGCCGGACCACTGCTCAAGAGCAGTGGCACCCGGCCGCTCCGGTGCACCGGCCGCGGAGACTTTCGCCGGACCGCTAGGCACGCGGCGGCGGATCGGGTAGAAAATCCGCTCACGTGCCGAAACCTCGTGAGCGCCCCGACCGCGTGGGGCTTTTGGCGACGGCCCGTCCTGATGGCGTGTCGCCGCCGGCGAGTGGAAGATCGAGGGCATGCCAAGCGCGTTGATCCTGCTCCTGATACTCGGTGCGGCCGGCTTGGTGCTGGCCATGCCTGGCGGCCGGACCGACCGCGGCCGGCTCGGGTTGGTCGCGCTGGCCGCCGCGGGCGGCGTCCTCGTCTTCACCGTCGTGAATCTCGCCGCGGGGGAACGCGGCTTGACGTTGTTCATCGTTTGCACGCTGGTGGCGCTGTTCGCCGCCGTCCGCGTCATCACCCACCGCAAGCCGGTCTACAGCGCGTTGTACTTCGTGTTGCTCGTGGCGGCGGTGGCGGGACTGCTGATCGGGATGCAGGCGGAGTTCCTGGCGGCGGCCCTGGTCATCGTCTACGCCGGGGCGATCCTGGTGACGTACGTTTTCGTCATCATGCTCGCGCAGCAGGCCCGGCCGCCGTTGTGCGACCTCAAGGCCCGCGAGCCGTTCTGGGGCTGCCTGAGCGGGTTTGCCCTGTTGACCGTGCTGGCGGGGCAGTTCGTCCTCGGCCCGGAGGCCCCGCCGCCGGCCGCGTCCCCCGCGGAAGCCGCCGGCACGGTCGAGGCGGTGGGCACGCCGCTGCTGACGCAGTATGTGGTCGGGCTCCAGCTTGCGGGCTTGCTTCTGTTGGCCGCTATGGTGGGCGCCATCGCGATTGCCCGCCGGCGCGTGACCGCGGAGCCGGAACTGGAATTGGAGGGGGCCGACTGATGCTGGTGCCCTATTTGCTGCTCGGCGCGGCGCTGTTCAGCCTCGGGCTGATCGGGTTCGTCACGCGCCGCAATCTCATCATCATCTTCCTGTGCACGGAGATGATGTTCCAAGGCATCATCGTCAACCTCGTCGCGCTCGGCCGTTATCCACTTGACGGCCGGCCGACGTTCGACGGGCAAGTGTTCTCGCTGTTTCTGATTGGCGTGGCGGCGGCCGAGGCCGCCGTGGCGCTGGCGCTGGTCGTCCTGTTGTACCGCCATCGCGGGACGCTGGACGCCAATGCCTGGACCGCGTTGAAGGACGAATAGACGTGCCGTTGGCCGAGACGTCCATCCTGTCGCCCACGGTCTACGCGACGCTGCCGTTCTGGCCGTTGCTCGGGGCGGTGCTGGTTGGACTGCTGGTGGTCGCGCGCCAAAGGCCGGAGCGGGCGCATCTGCCGGTCGTCCTCGGGGCGCTCATTTCCGCCGCCCTCGGCGTCACGCTGTTTTTCGATCTGCACAAGACCCTTGCCTCGTCGGCGGACGGCGCACCCCATACTCCCCTCCCTCTCAGGGAGGGGTTGGGGGAGGGCAGCACCCCCCTCCCTTCCAGGGAGGGGTTGGGGGAGGGTCGTGGCCTTGGACCCCCCCCCCAACACACCCAACCACCGGGGGGGGGAGGGGCGCCCCCCCCCCCCCCACCACAAACCCCGCCGGGGGGGCAG
>CAYWYJ010000090.1:0-814 GCA_964462635.1 uncultured Planctomycetales bacterium | reverse complement strand
AAGCACCCCCACCCAAGCTCCGTCTACCAGGGGGAGGAGTCGAAGCTCCCCCACCCAAGCTCCCTCTACCAGGGGGAGGAGTCGAAGCACCCCCACCCAACCTCCCCCTGGAAGGGGGAGGAGTTAAGACCAGCCACGCCGAACAACCCACCCACCGCGAGCAGACCGGCCACCCGGGGCACGCCCCCGGCTTCACCCACACCGTCTACAACTGGATCAGCTTCGGCGACCGCTCCAGCCTCCAACGCAACCAGTGGATCGCCGTCAACTTCTACTTCGACGGCCTGACCGGGATCATGCTGCTGTACGTCACAGTCGTCTCGCTCGTCATCATCATCTACTCGATCGGTTACATGCGTGACCATCACGGGCACCCCGAGCGCGGCTACGAGCGGTTCTTCGCCTGCATGGGCCTGTTCGTGTTCTCCATGATCACGCTGGTGATGTCCGGCAACTTCGTGCTGCTGTATCTCGGCTGGGAGCTGGTCGGCCTGTGCAGTTACCTGCTCATCGGGTTCTACTACCAGCGGCCGTCCGCCGCCGCCGCCGCCAAGAAGGCGTTCATCGTCAACCGCATCGGCGACTTCGGCTTCGCCCTGGGCATCTTCAGCCTGTACTGGTTCCTGAAGGACCGCGTGGCAGCGGGCGAGAACCCGCTCGACTACGCCGTCGTGTTCAAGTACGTGGCCGCGGGGGCGTTGACGCAGGGTCAGCTCACGCTGGTGTCGCTGCTGCTGCTGTGCGGGGCGGTCGGCAAGAGCGCCCAGTTCCCGCTGTACGTGTGGCTCCCCGACGCGATGGAAGGCCCCACGCC
>CAYWYJ010000089.1:0-16644 GCA_964462635.1 uncultured Planctomycetales bacterium | reverse complement strand
GGCTGCGACCCGGAGCAGTTCGACCGCGCCGACCTGAGCGGGGACGGTGACGTGGACCTGGCGGACCTGGCGGTGCTGGCGCGGCTACTCGGCCAAGCCTATTTCGACTACGGCCCGCACCGGGACAATCTCGAAGCGGAGATGCTGGCGATGGACCTGCGGCAGATGCTGCGGGCCCAGGAGGCGGATTACCAGCGGATCTTGCGGGACCTGGCCCTGATTCGCGCCGCATACCCGAAGCTCAAGGACGTCATCGACGACACCGACTGGGTGCCCAAGGAACTCCTGCTGAAGCTGGTGGCGGGGCAGCCGACGACCGGGTACCAGGCGCTAAACCGGTTCTATCAGGTTGTACGCGAGCAGGTGCAGTCGTGGGGCATCAAGCTCACGTTCTGCGACAACCTGAACGCCGAGGTGCTCGCGTTGGAGTACGAGGCCCTCCCCGAGGTGCAGTGGGCCGAGCCGAACGGCCTGATCGGGATCGACGATTACATCGAGGTGACCGATCTGGGGGAACGGTGGCAGTACTGGATCGACGACGGGTTCATGGACTGCTTCGATGGCTGCGATTGCCACCGGGAGTGGATCCTCCAGGTTGACACCATCGGCACGGTGTGCCTGATTTCCTACCGCGAGTGGGGCCAGCCGTGGTGTGAGTTCGGGCGCGACGCCGGGCCATGACCACGCACCCACGGCCGACGTAGCTGAGCGTGCAGGGGTGGGGCGCAGGGCTGCGGCGCGGCAATTCAGAAGGCTTTGGAAGAACCCCAAGACCCGGTCGGCGGACCCACAGGATCGAGAAACCAACGTTGGCCGGAGACTCGGACCCTCCCCCGGCCCATCCCTGACCGGGAGTTACCGGCAGATGGGTATTCACGGTTGGGCGACATGGGAGGGCGAGGCTCCTGCCGAGCCGCGGCTCGCCGGGAGGCTCGCCCTCGCGGTTGGCGTCCCATGATCCTGAATGCCTGTTCAGAAGCTCAGGCCGCCGCGGAGCGGCTTCTTGCGCTCCTTCTTCTTGGGCGCGGGGAGCGGGGGGCCGGCGGCGGATGGTTCCTCGGCCGGGGGGGCTTCGCCGCCCAGGCCCTTGAGCGTGAGTCCGATGCGGCGCTGCTCGGGGTCCACCGAGAGCACGCGGGCCTGGATGACCCGGCCGACCTCCAACACGTCGCCGACGCTGCGCACGCGGTGGTCGGCGAGCTGCGAAATGTGAATCAGCCCTTCGATGCCCTCTTCAAGCTGGACAAAGGCCCCGAAGTCCGTGATGCGCGTGACGGCGCCGCTGACGACGGCCTCCGGCTGGTAGCGCTCGGCCACGCCCACCCACGGGTCTTGCCCCAGGGCCTTCAGGCTGAGACTGAGCTTCCGTTTCTCCGGCTGCACGGAGAGCACGACGACCCGCACGCGGTCGTCCACCTTCAGCAGGTCTTTGGGGTGCCGGACACGCTGCGTCCAGCTCAACTCGCTGATCGGGATCAACCCCTCAATGCCGGGCTCCAGCTCGACGAACGCCCCGAAGTCCATCAGTTTCGAGACACGGCCTTCAATCGTGGCGCCCACCGTGTACTTGTCGGCCGCGAGGGTCCACGGGTCGGGCGCGAGCTGCTTGAGCCCCAGCGAGATGCGGTCCTTGACGAGGTCCACCTTCAGGACTTTGACCTCGATCTCCTGCCCCTCTTTGAGCACGTCCCGCGGGTGGTTCACCCGGCTGTAGCTCATGTCGCTGATGTGCAGCAGCCCGTCGATGCCGCCCAGGTCCACGAACGCCCCAAAGTCGGCGAGCCGCCGGACCACGCCCTTGCGCACCTGCCCCTCGGCCAACTGGAACCGCAACTGGCGGCGTTCTTCCTCCCGCTGACGCTCGAGCACGCGTCGCCGGCTGAGCACGACGCGTTTACCGCGGCGGTCGATCTCGGTGACCTCGCACTCGAGCCAGTGGCCGATGAAGGAGCCGAAGTCCTCGTGGCGGACCAGGTCGACCTGGCTCATGGGCATGAAGCCGCGCAGGCCGTGGAGGCGGAGTTCCAGGCCGCCGATGTTGCTGCCGGTCACCCGCCCCTTAACGACGTCGCCCACGCGCAGGGAATCAAGGTCGGCTTGGACCTTGGCCTCGCGGAGGGACAGCCGCATGAGCCCCGATTCGCGGTCGAACCCCTGCGGCACGAGGTTGAGCACCTGGCCGACCTGAGGTGGTTCGTCGGGCTCGAACTCGTCCAGCGGGATGACACCCTCGCTCTTCGTGCCGATATCCACGAACACGTCGGAGCCGTGGATGCCGATGACGCGGCCGGAGATCCGCGCCTTGCCGTCCGCGTCGGGGGCCGGCGGCGGGGCGGCCATGTGGTGTTCGAAGTCCTGGGGCGACAGGTCTCCGACCTGCTCAGCCAGTTCACGATTCAACTGCGCGTCATCCAGGTGGTGGGGGTCGATCGACACGGCGTCACCGTTTGTGGGTCGAGAAAGCAGCCAGAACATAACATCGTACCATGCGCGGGGCTGAGCACAACGGCATTTCGTCGCCGCACGCGGGGCCCGTCCGCGCGGGGGGTCCGCCGGGCCGGCCCCGACCCACGGGGGCCGCGTTCCGCAACCGTGGTGCCGGCCGTCGCACCACGACGCGACGGGCCGAGTGACCGAGGGCGCGGGACGCCATCTTGGTCTGCCCGGCTTCCAGGGTCGCCGGTGTGTGCTGCCGAGCAACTTCCAGTCGACCCGGGTGCGGCGCGGCGGCGATCCGGCAGTCTCGACCGGGGGCGGACCAGCCAGGCACCCAAAGGCGCAACATGCGATTCGTTCAATTGCGGCGATTTAATCCACAACAGGATATCGGACATTTCGGTCGGCAATGGTTCCGCGGCCGCATCTCGGTTTGCTTTCTGCTTTTCGGTTGACTGACTGTGCCGGGTTCCGCTACCATCATGTTCGGAGGAGCGAGTCGAGGAAGGCACGCTCAGGTCTTGCCCAATCTGCTTGCTTCTGTGAATGGCGCGGGATGACGCGCACGGAAACGCCTGTTCGGGTTGTCGCGCAACGGTCCCCCGCCCCAAGATGTGGCCGTCGTGGATGATTGACGCTCATCCTTTCTCTCACACGTGAGGAGGTGCGGGACGTTCCCGCACGCAAGAGGTACTACACGGGCCGGCCGGACGGTGGCGCGGGCCCCAAGGTGATGGAGGAGATGGACAAAATGAAGAAGTTATTGTTGGCTGCTCTCGTGTTGTCGCTCGGGTCGATGGCCTGGGCCGATGTGCTCTGGAACCAGGCCCCGGATACGCTGGCCAATGCGTACATCGATCAGGAGTTCACGGACTACCCGACGTACTCGACCTACCAGGTCCACGACATCGTGGTTCCGGCCTCGGGCTGGACGATCCAGAAGATCACGACGTACTTCATCAACGGCGCGACTCCTGGCAACTGGTCCACGGTCACGCAGGGCCGCCTGAACGTCTTCCCGAAGTCCGGGAGCCTGCCGGGCGCGGGCAATGACCCCGCGGCCGGGACCGCGTATCCGGTCACGATCGTCAACCCGGCGACCGGAACGTGCGAGGTCTCGATGGGCGGCCTGAACATCGTGTTGCCCGCCGGGCAGTACTGGGTCGGCTTCACGCCCATGACCACTTTCGCCACGACCGGCCAGAAGTTCCTGTGCCAGACGACCGGTATCCAGGGCGACATGTCGGCCGTCCGGAACCCGGGCGGCGCGTTCGGCTTCGGCACGAACTGGACCACCGGGGCGGTCTTCAGCCCGCCGGCCACTGCGGACTCGGCGATCAAGATCGAGGGTCTGCCGGTTCCGGAGCCCTCGTCGCTGCTGCTGCTGGGCGCGTTGGCCCTGCTGCGCCGGCGCTAGTCGGCCCCTCGGCGACGCCGCTCGCGCGGCGATTGCCACTTTGACCTGAGATGCGACTCGGGAGGTCTTCGCGGGCCTCCCGAGTTTTTTTCGGTTCTTCACGGATTTCCGGGGAACGCCGCATGGATCTTCAGGAAAAACATTCGTGCGGAACCCCTAGGCCGTTCGCTTCATCACCTTGATCTTGTTGTTGATTGCCTTGAGCAGAAGGGTGTGTAGTGGCCAGCGGCAGTGGCCCAGCACACCGTCGATGCATTCCTTGAGTCGCCGGGCGAAGAGCTCGAGCGGTTCGATCCGGCTGCGGATCGCCCGTTGGAACCACTACCGCGAGAACCGCCAGGCATAGCCGACGTGGCGGTGGTCCCACAGCACCTTCAGGTCGTCCCTCAGCGCGTAGACGGTCGCCAGCTTGCGGTTGGCGGCCAGCGCCTCCCGCAGGCGTACGCGGTCTTCCGCCCGCCGCGGGTTCTCCGCGTTGCGCCACCGCAGCCGGCGTGCGCCTTTGATCACCCGTCGGGCGGGCCGCTCGTGTTTCAGGCGGTTGGCCTCGCCTACCCGCACACGGTCGATCGCCTCGTAGCCGTACTTGGCCACGACATGGAGAGTAGGTCGACCCCGTGAATGCCCACCGCGCGGTCGCGTCAGCTTTGCTATCCAGCCACCGACGTTAGGGGTTTGGCACGACGCCCCCCCTAGCGGGCACCTGGCCGGCGCGGCCTTGACCCTCCCCGGCGATGGCCGGGCGGACGGCGGGCTACGGGGTCGGGCGCTCCGCCCCGGTCCGCAGCAGCTCGATGACCTGCGGCAGCTTGCGGGCCCGCAGGTCGCGGAACTCCGCCGGCAGCTCGTCTTCGCGGATGAGAAAGTCGATGGTGGTCCCGTCGGTGCCGACCGGGACGCGCAGAATGGCGGCCACGCGGGCGTCGCCGCCGGGCCGGGTGGCCTCGTCCTTACCGGAAGCGCCGACCACGATGCCGTCGTCGACGACCTCGTACCACAAACCGGTGCGGCCGACGATCAGTTCGAGTATCTGCCGCACGGTCGTTTGCCGCTGCACCAGGTCCACGTAGCGCTCCCGCGCGGCGACGCGTTGCAGCGCCCCCGGCTCGAAGTGGACCGTGACGTCGATCCGCCGGCCGAGGTCCAGCAGCAGTTCGTCCAGCGGCCGACGCCGGTAACTCAGGTCCAGCGGCCGATCGAGCCGTTGCTGGATGTCCTCGCTGCGGCTGTACACGACGATCGTGGAGCCGGACGGCACCCACAGCCACCCCAGGCCGGCGGTCGCGGCCTCAAGCTGGGCCAGGGCGGCCGCGGCGGGGGCGGCGGCCAAGGCCCGGTCGAACGCGGCCCGCGGATCGGGCGTCGGCGGCAGACGAAACTCGACCGCTCGCTGTTCGGCGGGCAGCGTGCTCCACGGCTGCGCGGCCAGGTGTTGCAGCAACGTCACCTCGTCGAGCGTCAGTCGGCGGCCGAGCCGGTCGAGCACCGGCCCCGGCTCCACGACGACGTCATTGCCGTCCACGCGCAGGCGCAGGCCGAGCCCGTCGAAGATGCGGCCCAGGGCCTGCCGCACCGACACATTGTCCAGCGCCAGCGACAGCCGGGTCTGTTCCCCGTAGGGCAGCCATTCGACGGCGGCCTCGTCCAGGACGAAGTGCAGGCCGGTCAGTTTTTCCAGTTCGAGCAACGCGTCGCGGACGGGGCGCTCGGAGATTTCGACGCGCTGCGTGATCCGCTGGTCGAGGGCGGCCTCCACCAGGTCGCGCAACCCTTGCGCGAAGACGGGCGGCACCGCCACCCCGCACAGCAGCGACAGCCCCGTGATCGCTCGAATCCAACGCAGCCGGGCGTTCGCAGTTCGCATGTCATTCGCCTCAGAAGACGTCCGTCGTCCCGCGTGTCGGCGTGCTCGCCACGAGCGGGTCCACCAGTATCAGACACTCCGGCGGCGGCGAGGTGGGTTCGGCGACCGACAATCGCACCTCGACGACTTCGCCGTCTACGACCGCCGTCGCCGGCGGCGGCAAGACGACCACCTGCACCAGTCCGCGCACCGGGGGCAAGGGGCCTGCGGTTGGGCGAAGCGCGAGCAGGACGGCCGCCGCGGCCGCCAATCCGGCCGCCATCGTGACGAGCCATCGCCGGCGCCGCGGCCGATGGTGTCGCTCGCCGGACGCGCCGGTCACGGCCCGGACGATGCGGGCGTGCAGGCGCGGCCAGTCGATGCGGCGATCGACGTCCGCGAGCCCGGCCAGGGCCGCGTCGAGGGCCGCGTTGCGCGCGTCATTGGACGCGGCGGACGCGACCTCGTGTGGTACCGGCCGATGGTCGGTGCCGGTCGTGCGGGCCGCAATTCGGCCGCGGAACGCCGGCCACTCGATTCCGCGCGGTGCCGGGAATCCGCGGCGTAGCAGGTTGTCAAACCGCTCCCATTCCACCAGCAGCGGCTTCAGCTCCGGCTCCGCAGTGAGGGCGGCGTCAATTCGTGCGCGCAGCTCCACGTCGTGCCGGGCGTCCAACCACGCGCACACGAGTTGTTCAAACGCCTCGCGGTTCATCGCGTCACGGCCTTGTGCTGACTGACGATGCGACGGCTCACAGAAACTCCGCCAAGTGGGCCTTCATCTTCTGTCGCGCCTGAAAGACGTGCCATTTCACGGCCTCGACGCTGCAGTTCAGGATGCGGGCCACGTCCTTCTGCGGCAACTGCTCGATGCTGAACAGCACCAACGCCGCCCGCTGTTGCGGCGGCAGCGTGGCCAGCCCGGCCTGAATGTGGGCTTCCAGCTCCGCCGCCGCCAGGCGTGCTCCCGGCTGGTGCTCCGACTGCGGCCCGTCCGACAGCACCTCGTCCGGCCCCTGATCGTCGTTCCGCAGGCAGTCTTCGAAGGACAGCCGCGGCCGGCGGGACCGCCGGTAGTTCAGCGACAGGTTCGTGACGATCCGGAGCAACCATGAGCCAAACCGGTCGGGGTCTTCCAGCGTGGGCAGGCCGCGGTAGGCCCGGACGAAGGCCTCCTGGCACACTTCCAAAGCGTCGTGCAGGTTGCCCAGCAGGCGGTACGCGACCGAGGTGGCCCGCCGCTGGTACCGCTCGATGAGCTGGTCGAACGCGTCGCGCCGCCCGTCCAGCGTCCCGCGCACGAGGTCGGCGTCGTCCGGCGGGCCGTGGGGCGAGCACTGCGATTCCACGTGTTCACCTGTCATCCTGGACACCGCGACCTGGGGATGGTTGGGTCGTCCCGTCCGGTCCAACGAGGATTCCGACGATCCGGACCCGGGCATTATTCTCGACGCGCCGGCGGTTGGGGAGCGCCACCGGGGCCAGCGGGCTCCCGGGTGGGGACCGGATGACAGGCGGCCAGGCCGGTTGCGGGAAGAGCGTGCTGCTCCACCGGGGGGCTGGTCGCGTGCCGTTATCGGGCGGACGGTTCAGGCTTGATATGCGCCGCGCTTGGATCGCGCTACCAGACCGGTTACGATGCCGATGAAGCAGGGGGAGCTGCGTTCGGTGCCACGCGTTGGGGCACTGTTGGGATGGTAGTGGGGAAGTTAGCGCGGAGCGTCGGCTCATGACGAATGCGGAGCCTCAGCCGCCCGAACGGGCCCTGGGCCGGGCGGGGCGTGGCCGTGAGCTGCCGCGCCCGGAGGCAGTGCTGCTGCTGCTGGCGCTGCTGGCCACGCTGGCCGCGAAGCTGCTGGCCGCGCGGCACTATCACGGGGGTGACCTGCTCCTGACGTGGACGCGCGTGACCCTGCCCGACATCGCGTTTCTGGCTGGGGTCGCGGCCGTCACCGCCGCGATCTACGCGATCCACCCGGCCAACGTGCTGCGACGACTGGGGGTGTTGCTGTGCCTGCTGGTGGCGGCGTGGGCCGCCCTGAACGCCGTGTGGGTGATGGTCACCGGCGTGCAGCTTCACCCCGGCGTCCTGCTCGTCGTGCTGCGTCATCCGGCCGAGTTCGGGCCGACCGTGCAACCGCAGCTTCGGGCACACCCGGTGGGGGCCGTCGCGGGGGTGGTCGCGGCCGTGGCCGCGGTGGCCTATGCCATCGTGTACCTCGTTCGCTTGCCGGCCACACCCTACACGCGGCGGAAGCTCCTGACCATCAGCCTGTGGAGCGCGCTCGTCGTGGCGGCTTTCACCGTGTCCCACCATCTGCTGCCCCCGCCGGTCATACCGTCTCTCGGGCAGGTGCTGGGCTACAGCAGCCATTGGAACACGCTGCGCAGCTTGGTGGCCGGCTCGGACCGTTCGAACGGAGGTGACGAGCAGACCCGGCACCTGCCGCGGGTCGGCGAGCGGGACGTAACCCCGCCGTCGGCCGGCCGCTTTCCCCCCATCGTGATCGTGCTACTCGAGAGCGTGTCCCACGCGGCGGCCGCGCTGGACGACGCGGCCCAGACGCCGATGCCGACGCTTCGCCGCCTGGGTCTCGAGGGGGCCGAGCTGGTCCACACGCGTGTGCCGGTATCGCAAACCGGCAAGGCTTTCTGGGCGGTACTGGTCGGCACCACCCCCGACGTGTCCGACGACTACGCCGAGGCGATCCTGGCCGATCAACCGTACGAGGCCCTGCCGTCGCTGCTGCGGCGCGTGGGCTATCGCAGCGCGTTCTTCCAAATGGCCAAGGGTTCGTTCGAGTGCGCGCCGGGCGCGATGCACAACTTCGGCTTTGACTGGGCCTGGTTCCGTGAGAACCTGGAAGACCCGTCGGCCGACCTCGGTTACCTCGCCGGCGACGATTTCCGCATGTTGGACCCGGCCCTGGCGTGGGCCACCCAGGACGAGCGGCCCTTCCTGCTGGTGATGATCACGTCCGTGGCGCACGATCCATACGACGTGCCGGCGACCTTCGGTCCGCGCCTGGCGGACCGGGAGGCCGCGTATCTCCAGGCCGTCCGCTACACCGATGCCTTCCTGGCTGAGCTTTGTCGGCGCCTCGACCGCCTCGCCCTGCTCGACAAGACGCTGCTGTGTGTGTTGGGCGATCACGGGGAGAGCTTGCGGCCCGACGCGCAGCGGACGCGCTGGGTGCCGTACGAGGAGGTGGTCCGTGTCCCGTGGGTCATACGGTGGCCGGGGCACGTGCCGGCGGGGCTGCGCTGCGATTGGCCGTGCAGTCAGTTGGACGTGACGCCGACGCTGTTACGGCTGGTGGGGTTTGACGTGAGCCGGGCCGGTTTCGAGGGCTACGACGCCCTCGCGCCGACACCGCCGGACCGCCGGCTGTACTTCTCATCGTGGTTTGATCGCAGTCCCCGCGGATATGCGGAGGGCCCGCGGAAGTGGGTGTACTGGCCGCACAACGGCAACGTCTATCGGTACGACCTCGAGCAAGACCCGCGCGAGCTGGAACCCGTGTTGGCCACGGGAGCGGAGCGTGAGCAGGTCATTGCTGATCTGAGAAGCTGGGAGCAGGCTGCCCACATCCACTTCGAGGCCCGGCGCTTTCGCGAGGAGTTCTTGTACGAGCACTGGTGGGCGTTCAGCTCCGGCCGTTACGGCCGAGCCTATTACGTGCCCTAGCGTACATGACGGAGTCGAGGTTCCCGTGAGTCCGAGCAATCCTTCCCTGGCGGTCGAAACACCCCGCGGCGACGTACGCGAGCCGCCGGCGGAGCTGGTTCGAACGGCATTGTTGAAGACACTCGCGCTGCTGGCGCTGGCGGCCTGGATGTTCTGGCCGGAGTTGTGCGGGATCGCCCGGGCCGCTTTGGGCAACGGCGACTGGGCCCACACGCTCGCGGCGCCCCTGCTGATCGTGTTGCTCGTGCTGCGTCGCCGGCGCGTCTTGGTCGCGGGCCTGACGCGCGGCTCCGCGTGGGGCCTGGTGGTGGTCCTGCTGGGACTGGCCCTGTACGCCGTGTGTACGTGGCCGTTTCAGTACGGCTATCCGCGGGACATGGCCCTCGTTCCGGTCGTGGCCGGGATCGTGCTCATCGGTGCGGGGTGGCGCGTGCTACAACGCTGCCTGCCCATGCTGCTGGTGCTATGCCTGAGTATCCCGATTGGGCCGCGCATCTGGGCCGCGCTGATCATCCGCCCGGAGACCCACACTCTGAAGGTGGCGCGGGCCGTGCTCGACCGGCTTCCCGGCGTGGAAGTCCGTTTGGACGGTCCCGACCTCGATTTCACCCGTGGCCCGCGGTCGGGGACGGTGGCCCCCGGTGAACCCCGGCGCGGGGCCTCGCTGTTGCTGACCTACGCGGTGATCGGGGTGTTCGTGACCTTCGCGCGCCTCCGGCCGAGCTGGCAAGTGGTCCTGTTGGCGCTGCTCGCGGTCCCGGTCGTGATGGTCTGCAACCTGTTTCGCCTCCTTGTCCTGGGCCTGATCAGCATCTACGCGAGTCCGGACCCGCTCAGCCCCGTGCCGCGCACCGTGTCCGGAACCCTGGCGTTGCTCCTGGCGTACGGGTTGTTCGTGGCCGCCGGCGCGGTCGTGTCCCGGCTGGTCGTGGAAACGGACGAGCCCCCAGGCCCGGACGACGAACCTGAAGAACGGAGGGCGTGACCCATGTCGCCGTCCCGCACCGACTTGCGAGCGCTGTGGTCCCCGGCGTTTGTGGTTTGCGCGCTGCTGCTGGCAACCAGCGCCGTCGGTCTGCGGCCCGCGCTGCGCCGCGTTGAGAAACGCTTTGAGAAGCAGACCATCGCCCTGCGCCGTCCCCTGCAAGAGCTGGACTTGGAGCGGCTGCGCTCGTTCAAGCCGTCCACCCTCCGCGACGAGATCTGGATGTCAACGGAGGAAATGGGCACGGAGGACGCCATCTGGTTGGCGTTGGAACAGCGCCAGCCCACGGGCCGCCCCAGCGAGGTGTTCCTGCTGGTTTCCTATTACAGTGACCCACACGACAAGGTACCCCATACGCCGGAAGTCTGTTATCGCCAGGGCGGTTGGACTGTCGAGGACATCATCACGGTGCCGCTGGACATCGCCCACCTGGGCCGCGCGGAGCGGAGCGTGGAGCTGCGCGTCGTCTTCCTCAAGAAGGCCGCCGGGTTCAAGCTGGTCGTGGCGTACTTGTTTCTGGTGAACGGCGAGTTCTGCCACGACCGTGAGCGGGTGCGCTGGCACATCGGCCGCCCCGGCGACCGCTACATCTACTTCAGCAAGATCGAGGCGTCGGTGGGGTACGACATCGACTCGAACCGGGCAGCCGCTTTGGAAGTGGCGAAACGGCTGCTCCAAGAGGCGCTGGCCATCCTCGTCGCGGACCATTTCCCGCGCGACGCCGACCTGCGTGGGACGTGACATCTCCCCTGGCCGTGCCCCTGGCCAACGGTCAGTCCGCCGCTGCGGGCGGCGGCGCGACCGCGAATGCGGGGGCCGGGTCGTCGTCGTGGTGGGCCGTCCAGCGCGCGTGCGCGGCACAGAGGCCCGTCACGACCAGCGTGAGCAGCAGGACGTGTCCCTGCGGCTCGGGCACGGCACCCCACACGTTGGGCAGCGTGACCGTGTGCCCGGATTGCAGCACGGCCACGGCCTGCACGGGGCCGAGCACCGCCCCCCGACTTGTGACCCGAAAATAGAAAGTGCCCGGGCGGCCCGGGTGCAGCTTCCGGAGGTCGTTGTCGGTCCACGAGCGAAACACGCCGCCCGCGCTGTCGGTGTGCCAACCCTCCGGCGCGTGGAAGTAGTACCCGTCGCCGTACGGCACCTCGAACCTGACCACCGGGTCATTGTCGTGATTCGTCACCACGTAGGTGTACACGTTGGCCCGCACCTGCGAGTACACCTTCAGCCCGCCCACCGTGACTTCACCATAGATGGGCGGCAGCGACTCAAGGAGCAGGATGATCCCGATCATGGCGTCCATTATACCACGGCTGCGGACCAATCGCGGCGTGCTGGCGCACTGGCGGCGCGCTGCCCCCCACAACCGCTTGTGGGAGCGCCCACGCTAGGGAACCCCGCATTTTTCCGGACGTGCGGTGGCCACACTCTGCGGCACGGGCAGCCGGACGGTAAACGCCGTGCCTCCCTCCTCGCGCGGGGTGACGGTCAGCGAGCCTTGGTGGGCATCGACGATCCGGGCGGCGATGGCCAGCCCCAGCCCGGTGCCCTTGCCGCCCGGTTTCGTGGTGAAGAACGGCTCGAAGATGTGCGGCAGCACGTCCTCCGGGATGCCCGTGCCGGTGTCCGCCACATCCACGCACAGGCTCCCCGGCTCCAGTTGGCCCGGGGCCGCCGGCTCCCGCCGCACCGTGATCGTGAGCGTGCCGCCCTCCGGCATGCTGTCGGCGGCGTTGAGCATCAGGTTCACGAAGACCTGTTCGAGCAAGGCCCGGTCGGCGTGGGCCCGGTCGTCATCGGTCAGGCTGTGTCGGACCAGCTCGATCCGCCGTCCCTCGATCTTCGGGCGGACCGCCTCGACCGCCCCGTCCACAACCTCGGACACCCGGATCTCACTCGGCCGGATGACGTGCTCCCGGGCGAGCGTCAGCAGTCGGCGGACGATCATCTCGATGCGCTGGAGGCCGCTGTCGATCAGGTCGAGCATCTGCGCGCCGCGCTGCGGATCGTGCAGCGACCGCCGCAGGATCCGCGAGCAATTCTGGATCCCGTCGAGCGGGTTGTTGACCTCGTGCGCGACGCTGGCGGCCAGCTCCCCCAGAAACGCGAGACGCTCCCGCCGCCGCAACTCCTCGTGCAGGCGTTCCTCCTCCCGGGCCGCCTCGGTGAGTCGCTGCGCGAGGACATTGACCGCCGCCGTCAGCTTGTACATGTCGTCGCCGGGCTGGGCGTCGATGGCCGCCGCCGGCCGGCCGTGGCCGATGTCGTCGGCGACGCGGCGCAACCGTCCGAGCGTCGCGTGCAAGTACTGCCGGGCGATCCGGCCGCAGATCAAGGCGGTCAGGGACGATCCCAGCACGCAGATCAGCACGACCTTCCACGCCGACGGCTGGGCGCACATCGCCACGGCGCCGCTGAGGAGAATGCCCAGGTGCAGCAGAACCAGCAGTCTGTGACGGAATCGCCGGAACATCCTGACGCCGATTATCCGCCCCCGCCGCCGGCCCCGTCAAACCGCGTCCTGCCTACATGAACGCCGGTATTTCGGGTAGCTTGTTGGCCGGCGGCCCTGCCGACCGTCGCGGACCGGGCGACGACCGACAGCGGTCCCCCTTCACGGGCTTACCGAGGCGACCCGCTCGTGCCGCACGATCCCGCTCAACGCCGCACGCGATGGATCCGCCAGCAGCGGGCCCACGTCAACCCGCTGGCCGTGTTCCGCACCCAGCTCAAGACCATCTTGTGGGCCGTTCCGCCCGTGGTCCTGCTCCTGATGGCGTTCGTGGCCCTGCTCCTGCGGCTGTTCGTTCAAGACCGGGTGCCGGGCTTGTTGTCGTACATCTACTACGCCGCGTCGCCGGCGACGCTCGCGGGAGCGGTCCTGGCCGCCGGCTTGTGGTGGCTGATTCCGCGCCACTTCAAGGCGGCGCTGCCGACCTTGATTGTGACCCTGGTCGCCGTGAGCTACGCCTTGGTCACGATGTGCCGCCTCAATCCGCCGCGTTCCCCTTCGTCGGAGTCGGTCCGCATTCTGTACTGGAACGTGGCGCACGGTGTTCGCGGGTGGCCGGACATCGCCGCGGCGATTCGGCGTTACGACGCCGACCTGGTGGGCCTGGTCGAGGCCGACGACGACACGGTCGCCATGACGACCGTTTGGGCCCGGCACCTGCCTGAGTACCAGGTCGCCGCCCACGACACCGGCATCACGGTGCTCAGCCGCCGACCGCTGCACGTCGTCACCGCATCGTCGCAGGCCACGTGGAGCCGCTATGTCCACGGCACCATCGACGTGGACCAACGCCCGCTGCACTTCGTCGTCTTCGACATCCTGCACACGATCGGCCTGTCGCGCGACGTGGCGTTCGGCCCGCTGTACGAGGCCCTCGAACCGCTGGATGGCCACGCCGTCGTCATCGTCGGCGATTTCAACACCCCCGCGGACTCGGTGTTTCTCGAACGGATGCGGCGTACGTACGACAATGCGTTCGAGACGGCGGGGCAGGGCTACGCGGCCACCTGGCCCGTGCCGCTGCCCCTGCTGACCATCGATCAGGCGTGGGCGAGCCGGGCCGTCCGGCTGCTGAACTGCCGGCACGGGTGGTCCACGCTCTCGGACCACCGCCCCGTTATTCTGGAGGTGTCCCTGGAGCCGCCGCCCGCGTCGGCGCCCGCGACGAATGAAACACCGGCCGATCAGCAGTGAACGTCGCGCGGGGGCGCCGTCGGCCGAAGGGACCGGTGTCCCGGTGGACGCGGTGGTCCGACCACCACGGGCCATGCTTGAATTGGCCGTTCTAAATGGGCATTCAGGATCGTGGAACGCCAACCGGGAGGGCGAGCCTCCCGGCGAGCCGTCGGCTCGGCAGGCCGGCAGGGTCGCCGCAGGAGACAGCCTCGCCCTCCCATGTCGCACAACCGTGAATACCCATTTAGCCGCAGCGAGAGAACGAGGCGGACGATGAGACCGGCAGGCTACGAGACCTTCGAACACACGGCGGACCTGGGGGTGCGCGTCCATGCGCCGACGCGCGCCGGCCTCATCGCCCCCGCGACCGCGGCGTTGTACGCGGCCGTGGGGCGACTGCAACCGGGGCCGACCGCCGCGGACCGCACCATCCGCGTGACCGGCGACGACCCGGCGCTGCTGCTGCGGGACTACCTGGCGGAGGTCCTGCACGGTCTGCAGGTCGAGCATTGGCTCTTGATGGACCCGCACGTCGCGGAGTTCGGTGACGAGCGGCTGGTCGTGCGGGGACAAGTGGCGGCCATCGACCCCGCCGGCAGCGTATTCGAGCGCGAGGTGAAGGCCGTCACATATCACGAGCTCGCCGTTCGAGCGTGCGCGGACGGCTACGAGGCGACGTTCATCGTCGACATATGATTGGAGTGACGAGTAGCGAATAGCGAGTTCCAAGCGGCTATCGGGGGACGCCGAATAGCGAATGGCGCAGAACAAATGGCAAGTAGCGAATGGCGAAGGGCGAATCAGGAATCGGAGAGCCGCCAACAGAACCCACCACGCAAGTGGTGGGCCGCTTGGCCCCGCACTGGCGTGCGGGGTTCTGACACGTGCTCTGCTTGACAGTGGTGAATAGCGCGTGGGCGGCAGGAGGCACTGAAGTCAGCCTGCGGGCGCGCGCCCGCGGGCACGCCGGCGACGCATCGTCGCGGTACCCGCGCTCGCCAACCGGCAATTCGCAACTCGCTACTCGCTATTCTGAACGCGCTACTCTCCCACGAGGTGTCCCATGCCTGACAACTACACCGGTCCGCTGGAGCGTCTCGACGATTGCCGCTGGCGCATCCCGCGGTCGTACAAGCCGTTCATGCGGGTCGACGGCATCATCTACGCCGACGACCGCCTCATCCAGCAGATCCGCCAGGACAAGTCCCCCGAGCAGGTCGCCAACGTCGCCTGCCTCCCCGGCATCGTCGGCCAATCCCTCGCCATGCCCGACATCCACTGGGGCTACGGCTTCTGCATCGGCGGCGTCGCCGCCACCGACATCGACCAGGGCGGCGTCATCAGCCCCGGCGGCGTCGGCTACGACATCAACTGCGGCGTCCGGCTCATTCGCACCGACCTGACGCGGGCCGACGTGCAGCCACGCATCGAGGAAATCGTCCGCAAGCTCTTCGAGACGGTGCCCTGCGGCGTCGGCCGCGGCGGACAGATCAAGTTCAATCGGGCTGAGCTCCAGCGCCTGATGCGGGAGGGCGCGCGGTTCGTCGTCGAGTGCGGCTTCGGCTGGGATTCCGACCTGGAGCGGACGGAAGCCGGCGGGGGCTTGCCCGACGCCCGTCCGGAGTTTGTCTCCCCGCGGGCGCTCGACCGCGGCGCCGACCAGTGCGGCACGCTAGGCAGCGGCAACCACTTCCTCGAAGTCCAGGTCGTGGAAGAGGTGGCGGACCCGGCGGCCGCCGAAGCTTTCGGCCTCGCCGAAGGGCAGATCACGCTGATGATCCACTCCGGCTCGCGCGGCCTGGGGTACCAGGTGTGCGAAGACTCGCTGAAAGACCTGCGCCAAGCGCCGCAGAAGTACGGCATCGACTTGCCCGATCGGCAATTGGTCTGCGCCCCGGTCGAGTCACCCGAGGGTCAACGTTACCTCGGCGCCATGCAGGCCGCGGCCAACTTCGCCTGGGCCAACCGGCAGATCATGGCCCACCTCGCCCGCGAGGCGTTCAGCGACATCTTCCGCCGGCCGCCCGAGCTCCTCGGCATGCGCCAAGTCTACGACGTGGCCCACAACATCGCCAAAATCGAGACGCACGCGGTCGGCGGGCGTTCCCGGCGGCTGTGCGTCCACCGCAAGGGGGCCACACGGGCGTTTCCGGCCGGCCACCCGGAAGTCCCAGGGCCGTACCAGCAAGTCGGCCAGCCGGTCCTCGTCCCGGGCGACATGGGCCGGTCGAGCTGGGTGCTCGTGGGGGCGCCGGCGGCGATGGAGCAGACGTTCGGAAGCTGCTGCCACGGGGCCGGCCGGGTGATGTCGCGCGCGGCGGCCATCCGGTCCGCCAAGGGCCGCTCGATTGAACGAGAGCTGCGCGACCAGGGCATCATCGCCCGCTCGCGCGAGCGCGACGGGTTGGCCGAAGAGCAGCCCGCCGCCTACAAGGACGTCGGCATCGTGGCCGACACCGTCCACCTCGCCGGTCTCAGCCGCAAGGTCGCCAAGCTGCGTCCCCTCGGCGTTATCAAAGGCTAGCCGCGACTCGCCTCCCTCTCAGGTCGCCGCCGGCGACTCGCTGTGGCGAGGAGGGGTTGG
>CAYWYJ010000088.1:0-16890 GCA_964462635.1 uncultured Planctomycetales bacterium | reverse complement strand
CGCGGCGGCTGGGGCGGCGGGCGCGGCTGGCGGCACCGCTTCCAGGCCACCGGCCTCACCGGCTGGCAGCGCGGCCTGCGCGGCTGCGGGTGGCGCCCGTTCCTGCCCTATCCGGCGCCGTACGACGTGCCGCCGCCGCCGGAGCAGGAACTCGCCGTGTTGCAGGCCGACTTGCGGTGCCTGGAACAAAGCGCGGCGCAGCTTCGTCGCCGGATCAACGAACTCAACGCCCAACAGGCCGAGAAGCCGGGCGCCTAGCGCCACGCGGGCCAGACGGCCGCCCCGGCGCGGCGCGGCGTGTTCCCGCTGGAGCTCCTGCAAACGAGGAAGATCATGAGAATTGCAGTAACGGCTGTTCAATCCGGGCTCGACGCGGAGATGGACCCGCGTTTCGGCCGCTGTCCGTTTTTCGTCATTGTGGAGACGGATAACCTCAGCTTCGAGGCAATCGACAACGAGGCCCAAGCCCTCGGGCAAGGCGCGGGCATTCAGGCCGCGCGGCTGCTGGCCGACCGCGGCGTGAAGTACGTGCTCACCGGCAACTGCGGCCCCAACGCGCACCAGACGTTGACCGCCGCCGGCATCGGCGTGGTCGTCGGGTGTTCCGGGACGGTGCGCAGCGCCGTGGAGCAGTTCAGAGCCGGTCGCTTGCAGACGACCGCTGGGCCGAACGTGCCGGGCCATGCGGGAATGACTACGGGGCCCGCGCCGGCTCCGTTACCTGCCCCGACACCGCCGTCCGTCAGCCCGAGCCCCGGCCAAGGCTGTGGTCCCGGCCAGGGCCGCGGCCAGGGTCGCGGAATGGGCCGCGGGCGCGGCGGAGGCGGAGGCGGTGGACGCGGCCGGGGAGGCGGTCGGGGCATGGGCGGCGGCGGCATGGGCGGTGGTCGTGGCGGGGCCCGCTGAGGTGCCGGCATGAAGCTCGCCATCGCCAGCGGGAAGGGCGGCACCGGCAAGACGACCCTGGCCACCAATTTGGCCGTCGTGGCCGCGCAGCTCGGTCGGCGGGTGGCCTATGTTGACTGCGACGTCGAAGAGCCGAACGGTCACTTGTTTCTCAAGCCGACCATCGAAACCCGCGAGCCGGTCACGCTGCTGGTGCCGCAAGTCCTCATGGACGGCTGCGACCGCTGCGGGCTATGTACGCAGGTCTGTCAGTACAGCGCGCTCGTCTGGCTGGGCGACAAGCCGCTCGTCTTTCCCGAACTGTGCCACGGTTGCGGCGGCTGTGCCCTGGTGTGCCCGAAGCACACGATCATCGAGGTGCCACGCGAGATCGGCCGGGTTGAGACCGGGCACGCCGGACCGGTGCGGTTCGTTCACGGCCTGCTCAACGTGGGGGAGGCCAAGAGCCCCCCGGTCATTCGTGCCGTCCGCGCCGCCGCTCCGGACGTCGATTGGCAGATCATCGACGCGCCGCCCGGGACGTCGTGCCCGGTGGTGGCCGCGGTGCGCGACTGCGATTTCGTCCTACTCGTGACGGAGCCGACGCCCTTCGGCCTGCACGACCTGACCCTGGCCGTCGAGACCCTGCGGCAGGTCGGCCCGCCGCTGGCGGTGGTCATCAATCGGGCCGATGTCGGGGACGAGCGCGTGGAGCGTTACTGCACCGAGGAAGCCATTCCCGTGCTGCTGCGCATTCGGGACGATCGGCGGGTGGCCGAGGCCTATTCCCGCGGCGAACTGCTGGTGACGGCCGTGCCGGAGCTGCGCGCGGCGCTGGCGGAACTGTGGAGGCGACTCGAGCACGCGATGTCGGTCCAAGTTGAACCGAGCAACCCTGCATGAAGGAACTGGTGGTCATCAGCGGCAAGGGGGGGACCGGCAAGACGAGCCTCACTGCCTCGTTCGCCGTCCTGGCGGGCCGCGCCGTCGTCGCGGACTGCGACGTGGATGCGGCGGACCTGCACCTGGTGCTGTCGCCACGGATTCGGCACCGGGCGGTGTTCGTCAGCGGCCACGAGGCCCGCATCCGCGCCGCCGACTGCAACGCCTGTGGCAGTTGCGCGGGGCTTTGTCGCTTTGACGCCATTCGGCGGCAGGAGCAGTCCGACCGGTCGGTCACCTACGTGGTTGATCCTGCGGCCTGCGAGGGCTGCGGCGTGTGCGTGCGCTTCTGCCCCCGCTATGCGATGGACTTCGAGGAGCGCGAGTGCGGCGAGTGGTTCATCTCGGAAACCCGCTGCGGGCCGATGGTTCACGCCCGGCTGGCGGCCGCCGCCGAGAACTCGGGGAAGCTCGTGGGCCTCGTGCGGGAGCAGGCGCGGGGTGTCGCCAGACAGACGGGGCGCGAGCTGATTCTGATTGACGGCGCCCCGGGGATCGGTTGTCCCGTGATCGCGTCGCTGACCGGGGCCACCGCCGCGCTGATCGTCACCGAACCCACCGTCAGTGGCTGGCACGACCTGGAGCGGGTAGCGGGGGTGGCGCGGCATTTTGGAATCCCCGCCTGGGTGTGCGTCAACAAGTGGGACCTGAACCCTGACATGACCGAACAGATTGAGGCCGCGGCCCGCGAACAGGGTCTGCGGGTCGCCGGCCGCGTACGCTACGACCAGGCCGTCACCGCGGCCCAGGTGGCGGCACGCACGATCATTGAACACACCAGCAACGGCGCCGCGTCCGACGTTCGCGACGTATGGGGACAGATGGAAGCGTGTCTCAAGGCGTCTGCGGCACCCCCCGCCCGCGCGTCAAGTGACCGCACCGGGACCGTCCATTGACGTAAGGAGGAGTTCATGACCGATTGTTGCCCGACGTCGCCCGGCCCGCAGACCGATCCGGAGCAGGAACTCGAGAACGAACTCCTGCGGGGGCGCATGGAACGCATCGGGGAGAAACTGCTGGTTTTGTCCGGCAAAGGCGGCGTCGGCAAGAGCACCGTGGCAGCCAACCTCGCGGTGGCCCTCGCGGCCGCCGGCTCGCGGGTCGGGCTGTTGGACGTGGACATTCACGGCCCCAGCATTCCCAAGCTCCTGGGGCTGGAGGGCCGCCGGCCGGACGTTGTCCAAGGATGGCTCGAGCCGGTGCGGGTGAACGAGCGACTGGGCGTCATCTCAATCGGCTTCTTCTTGCCGGATGAACGGGCCCCGGTCATTTGGCGCGGGCCGCGGAAATTCGGCGCGATCAGGCAGTTTCTGAAGGACGTGAATTGGGGCACACTGGACTACCTGGTTGTGGACTCACCGCCCGGCACCGGCGATGAGCCGCTCGCGGTCGCGGAGCTGGTCGGGACGCCGGCCCGGGCCGTGATTGTGACCACGCCCCAGGAGCTGGCGGTGGCTGACGTGCGGCGTTGTGTCTCGTTCTGCCGCTCGTTGAGCTTGCCCGTCGCCGGCATCGTCGAGAACATGAGCGGGCTCGCCTGCCCGCACTGCGGACAAGTCGTGGACTTGTTCAAGAAAGGCGGCGGACAGCGCTTGGCCAATGAAATGCGCGTGCCTTTCCTGGGAGCTATTCCCATCGACCCGCACGTGGTTACCGGCGGCGACACCGGCGCGCCGGTAACGTCCGGCGCGCATGACGGCCCCGCGGCCCAGGCGTTCGCGACCGTCGTGCAAACGCTCCTGAGCCTGCCGGCGTTGACGCCGACCGCACAGGACGTGCTCGATCATTCCAAGGAGAATCGCCAGATGAAGATCGCCATCCCGATGGAAAATGGTCGCCTGAGCACCCATTTCGGCCACTGCGCCGAGTTCGCCATCTACGACGTGGACCCGGCCGCTCAGACCCCCCGCGCCAAGGCGGTGCACCGCGCGCCGTCGCACGAGCCCGGCGTCCTGCCGCGCTGGCTGCACGAGCAGGGCGCCAACGTGGTCATCACCGGCGGGATGGGGCAACGCGCCCAGCAGCTCTTCGCCGAGAAGGGCATTCAGGTGGTCATCGGCGCGCCGCCGGAGCCGGCCGACGCGGTCGTCGCCGCGTATCTGGCGGGCACGCTGGCCACTGGAGCCAACCCTTGTGACCACTGAGCCCCGTCAGGCCCTGCTGGAAGAGACCCGCACGCAAGCGCACGGTCGGTGCGCGGTGTGCGGGCGCGCCGCCGGGCATCCGCCGCGACTCCGCTTCGCCGTCCGCGACGACGGGAGCGTGCAGGCCGTTTTTCAGCCGGGCCCGATCCACGAGGGTTACGACGGCATGTTGCACGGCGGCGTGATCGCCACGCTGCTGGATGCGGCGATGACCAACTGCCTCTTCGCGCAGGGCCGGTGCGGCCTGACCGCCGAGCTGTGCGTCCGTTTCCGGCACCCGGTGGTGACGACGGCGCCGCTGCGGCTGCGCGCGTGGGTGGAACGTGCGTCGCCGCCGCTGTTCGTGCTGCGGGCCCAGATCGAACAGGAGGGCCGGCTCCGTGCGACGGCGGTGGGGAAGTTCATGGACAAGTCGCGCGCGGCGGTCACCGCGCCAGCCAAGCCGGGCGCGGGCCCGGGAAGCGCGACGTGATTCCTGGTACCATGCGGCCTGAACCCGTCAAGGAGACCCCCATGTGCGAGTCCGCCCCCCGAATGCCGCTGATTGGCGAGAAGGCCCCGTCATTCACAGCGGAAACAACGCAAGGTGAAATCCGGTTCCCCGATGACTACAAAGGCAAGTGGGTCATATTCTTCTCGCACCCGGCGGACTTCACGCCGGTGTGTACGACGGAGTTCATGACCTTCGCCAGCATGGCCGGGGAGTTCAAGGCGCTCAATTGCGAGCTGCTGGGGCTGTCGATCGACAGCACCTACAGCCATATTGCCTGGCTCCGCACGATCAAGGAGAAGATCGCCTACAAGGACATGCGGGGCGTCGAGGTCATGTTCCCGGTGATCAGTGACCTGACGATGGAGGTCTCGAAGAAGTACGGGATGCTCCAGCCGGCCGCGAGCCACACCCAGGCCGTCCGGGCCGTCTTCATCATTGACCCGCAGGCCGTCGTGCGGGCGATCCTCTACTACCCGCTGTCGAACGGGCGCAACATGCAGGAGATCAAACGCTTGCTCGTCGCCATGCAGCACTCGGACGAGCACAAGGTGGCGACGCCCGCCAATTGGCAGCCGGGCGACGACGTGATCGTCCCGCCGCCGGGTTCGTGCGGGGCCGCGAAGGAACGGGTCGAAAAGGCCGGGGCCGGCACCAAGGTCCTCGACTGGTTCCTCACGCTCAAGAAGTGCCCGCACGGCAAGTGAGGCGCCGCCACGCCGGCCCGGTCCGCGGCAAGGGCGCACTCCCGCGACCGGTGACGCACGGCGGAACCTGTCCCGCCAACCCCGTCCCTCTCAGGGAGTGGGGTCAAGAGCTGCCGACAGAACCCGCCACGCAAGTGGCGGGCTGCTTGGCACCGCCCTGGCGCGCGGGGTGCTGATTGGCGTTCCCAGGCGTGGCGTCTGGAAAGCCGCCGTGCGCCAGGGCATACTACCCACCACGAGTACGCGTGCTGAGCATGAACAACCCACCAGACGTCGGCATCAGCCACCAATCAGCACCGGCGGCGCCGGCGCCCCGCTCCCGTTGGCTCAACCGCACGGTCCTGGGCATCGGTCTGGCCTCCCTCTTCTCCGACACCAGTCACGAAACCGTCACCGTCCTGCTGCCCGCCTTCCTCGCCTCCATGGGCGCGGCGGCGGCCGCCCTCGGCACCATCGAGGGCGTGGCCGACGGCCTTTCGAGCCTGGCCAAGCTCTACGGCGGCTGGCTCGCCGATCGCGTGCGCCGCCGCAAGGTCATCGCCGCCGCCGGTTACGGAGTCATGGCGCTGTCCCCGCTGATTATCGCGGCGGCGGCGAACTGGCTCATCGTGCTCGGCGGTCGCGTGCTCGCGTGGGTGTCGCGCGGCCTGCGCACGCCGGCCCGTAAGGCCCTGCTGGCGGACGCGGTGACCCCCGAGACGTACGGCCGGGCGTTCGGCCTGGAACGAGCGATGGACACCTGTGGCGCGATCATCGCGCCCGCTGCGTGCTACGTCCTGTTGGGGTTGGGTTTCGGCCACCGCACGCTGCTGTTCTGGTCCGCGGTTCCCGCCCTGCTGGCCGTACTGGCGATCGTGTTCCTCGTCCGCGAGCGCACCGACCGCACGCCCATCTCCACGCCGCTGCTGCGCAGCTTCGGCGGTTTCGACAAGAAGTACAAGCAATTCCTGGGCGCGGTGGGGTTGTTCGGCATCGGTGACTTCGCCGACACCTTCTACATCCTGTACGCCGTCTCCGTCTTGACGCCCCGGGTCGGCGCGGCCCAGGCCGCCGGCCTCTCGGTGGCGTTTTATGTGCTGCACAACGTGCTGTACGCGGGGTGGTCGTATCTCGGCGGCTGGATCGCCGACCGCGTGAACCGCCGGGCCCTGCTGGCCTGCGGCTATGCGTCCGCCGCGCTGGCCGCGGTGCTCATGCTGATCGGCGTCGAGCACCTCCCGGGCGGTGGTCTCTGGTCCGTCTACGTCGGCTTGGCGGTGATGTTCGCCCTCGGGGGCACGGGCGTCGGCATCTACGAGGCCGTCGAGGACACGATCGCCGCCGACCTGCTCCCGCGCGAAATCCGCGGCAGCGGCTTCGGGGCCCTGGCCATCGTCACCGGCCTTGGGGACCTCGTCAGCAGCCTCCTGTTCGGCTGGCTGTGGGCGGCCGTCGGCGTCGGCGGCGCTGCGGTCGGCGCGCTCATCCCGATGGTCGTGGGCATCGTCTTCGTGCTGCGCCTGGCCAGGAAGCCCCGCTCGTAGAAGGCCTCTCCGCCACCCTCGTGCAGGGACCGGACGCCTGGGGGACAGGTGTCCCGAGACGGGGGGCAGTTCAAAATGGCGTACTGGTCGGCGGACGGGGCGTCCAGAGGCCGGCGTCGAGGTCAGCGCCGATGTCGCGACGCCCGGGGTTCGCACGGCTGGTGGAGACTGGCACGCTTCGCGCGGGACGAGTAACAGGCCCAGGATGCCCGGCCGGCCTGTCCCCCTCTTCTTGTCAGGTGGCTGGGGGAAGGCTCACTCCCTTACGGTCGCGGCTCGGGGCACGCCCGGCCCGCAAACGCGAGCACGTCGACGCCGCAGTCCCGGGCCATGCGGCCCCTCGGCCTCAGCGACGCGGTGGTGCCTTGCCCTGTGCGCTTCCGCGACGCCGGACTCGGAGGTCCGGCGCTACAGGACCGTAGCGGCCGGGCCCCGTACCGGCCGTAGATCGGCCGTGTCGGCACCAACGCGCACAACAGCTATGCCCGGGCTCTGTGCCGGTCGCAGAACGCCGGACTCGGAGGTCCGGCGCTACGGATGTCCCGACCGCACATGCTCGCGCCGGTCAGCGCATCTTGAGCACCTCCCGCATGTTCGCCGCCTCGGACAGGAAGCGCTGCGTGTAGCTCTCGTCCACGCGCGTGCAGGTCTTGGTTGCCAGCTCGGCCAGGCGCTCGTAATCCGGGTCTTCCGTGCGCGCCTGGAACTCGCCGGCGAGGATCACCAGCCGCAGCAGGTGCCGCAGGACCAGCCCCTCCTGCCTGATCAGGTCCAGCCCCTTGACGCACTTGAAGAACTCACCGTCGCGGGCGAACGCGTCGCCGGCGATCCACTTCGGCTGCACGAACGCCGGCTCGGGCGCCGTCAGTGTCGCCTCGAACGCGAGCTTGAGCATGTCGGGGAACGTCGGCGGATACTCGCGCTCCTCCGGCAGCTCGCGCTCCCACGAATCGACCCACCGGCGGCCCTGCTGCTCTTCCTCCTCCCGCTCGCGGGCGAAATCCTCGGCGAGCTTGATGCCCAGCGCGCGCATCCGCGGCTCCAATACCTGTTCCTGAAGCGGCCCCTTCGGCAGCGTGTCCGGGATGCGGACGTGCCGCAGGATCACCGTCGGCACCTCCAGCACGGCCTCCAGCGCGAGCACTTTCTCGTCGAAGTTGGCGTACACAAGCTGCTGCGCCAGATATTCGCCGAATACGGGGTCCACGCTGCGGTAATTCAGCAGCCGGTGGATCGACTCGTGCAGCGTGACGTGGTCGCCGTCGTCCGAGAGCGTCAGGTACCCCAAGCCCTGCAAGTTGCGGAGCATGAAATCGAGCTGGTTCTGGAACGCCTCGATGCGGGCCGCGCCGGTGAAACGCTTGGCGATGAACTCGCGCACCTCGTGCAGCGTGCCGGTCTTGGTCAGCAGGAAGATGAGCACCGAATACGGCAGCGTCCCCCGGCTGTAGAGCTTGCCCGGCCCGGCCTTGATGAGGTCGCGGAACTGCCCCTCGCTCCAGTACTGCTCCGTCGCCCGCCGCGTCGGCCGCTTCCGCTCCAGCTCCTTGCGCATGCGGAGCAAGCCGGGGTCTTTGGTCTGGGCGGGGATTTGCTCGTACTTCTTGCGCCACTTGGCGATTTTCACGTCGTCGTCATGCGCCACGACGTAGACGTGGCCCTGCGTGTCGAACTGCGGCCGGCCGGCGCGGCCGAACATCTGGTGGGCACTCGACGCGGGAATCAGCTTCTTCTCGCCGTGCGGGCCCTTCAGCAGCGTGGTCAGCACGCACGAACGGGCGGGCAGGTTGATCCCGGCGGCCAGCGTCTCGGTGCAGCAGACGATCGGGATGAGCTTCTGCTCGAACAGGGCCTCGACGATCTGCTTGTGGCGCGGCAGCACGCCGGCGTGATGGACGCCGACGCCGCGCTGGAGCATCTGCTTGAGCTTCGGCCCGACGCCCTCGGTGAGGTCGTCCTTGTATTCCTCCAGCGCCGCCTCGATTTGCTGCTTCTGCTGGCCGGAAACGAGCGGCAGGCCCTTCATCTTCTCCGCCAGTTCCCAGCATTCGTCGCGATTGAACGCGAACACGAGCGCGGGGGCGTGGCACGCCTCACCGTCGCCGTTCACCATCTGCACGAGCTGCTCGGTCAGCAGCTTGTCCTCGACCCAGTGGTGTTCCAGCGGCACCCGGCGTTCGTTCGACGTGACGACCTGCACCCGCCGGCCGTGCTTGTCCTTCAGCCAGTCGGCGAAGTCGTACGGATTGCCGACGGTGGCCGACAGGAGCATGACGCGGATGTGCCGTGGCAGCAGCACCAGGGCCAGCTCCCAGACGATGCCGCGTTCCAGGTCATTGAAGTTGTGGAACTCGTCCATGACCACACCGCCGACCCGCTCCAGGTCGGCCACGGCGGGATCGTTGGCCAGCAGGTGGTTGAGCAGGATCTCGGCCACGACGATGCGGACAAGGGCGTCGGGGTTCTCGCGGCGGTTGCCGGTGATGAAGCCGACGTTGCTGCGTGAGAAACCCCACGCTTCGACGCGGTCCTGGAACTCGCGGTACTTCTGCTCGGTGAGCGCGATGAGCGGGGTCGTGTAGTACAGACGCTGGCGGGTGTGCAGGGCCTCGAAGATAGCGGCCTCGGCGATGAGCGTCTTACCCATGCCGGTCGGGGCGCAGACGAGCACGCCGCCCTCGGCCTCGAACCAGGCGAGCAACGCTTCCTCCTGGACGGGGTAGAGCTCGTACGGGACGGCTTCGAGGAACTTGGTGCAGATTTCGTCGCGCGTCATGGCGGCAGGATACGCGACGCAGGCCCGCCGCGTCAGCGGCGGGCCTGCGAGCCCGGAGCGCCAAATGGGTATTCACGGTTGTGCGACATGGGAGGGCGAGGCTGTCTCCTGCGGCGACCCTACCGGCCTGCCGAGCCGCGGCTCGCCCGGAGGACCGCCCTCCCGGTTGGCGTTCCACGATCCTGAATGCCCATTTAGATACTTAAGGGCTTTCAAGCGAGATGGTTACGGCCAAGTGTGCTGTGGCCGTCGTTTTCCCCTTCAAATCGCACCACAAACTGCTACAATCCGCATAGTCTGCTCCGGCGTCGTCAGGCCGTGGAGACGCACCACGGGCATGGGCGCCGAAGGCAGTCAGGTATCAAGAAGCCCAGCGGATAGGGAGATCGCTGTATGGCCGACCAAACCAAGAGAACGACGAAGAAGACCACCCCACGGACCTCCAGCTTGAGCTCGGCCGCGCAGAAGTCGGTCGTCAAATGCCGCACCAAGGTCATGCCGACCGAGGAGCAGATCCGCATGCGGGCCTACGAGATCTATCTACGCCGCAACGGCGCCCCGGGCGACCCGGCGGCCGACTGGGCCCAGGCCGAGCGCGAACTCGCCGCGGAGACGTGCTAGCGGAACGACGCCGCGTTGATCGGGAGATCACAGGCCGGAGCGGGCGACGCGGGGGTGCGTGAACACCTGCGGGCAGGACCGTCGCGGCCGGGAGCTTACCGTGCGCCGGACAAGGGCGGATAGCGACCGGCGGCGTGCTCGCGCCCGAGTTGGATGTACGCGCTACACACGCGCTGCATGTACCGCCGATCGTCCTCGGTGACTTCACGCGCCACGCGGGCCGGGATCCCCAGGACCACTCTGCCGTCGGGAACCACGGTTCCCGGCGTAACGACCGCTCCCGCCGCAACCACGCAGTGGTCGCCGATCTCGGCGTCATCGAGCACGATGGCCCCGCTGCCGATTAGCGTGCCGCGGCCGACGCGCCGGCAGTGTACGACCGCGCGGTGACCGATCGACACGTCGTCCGCGATGTCCAGCGGGACGCCGCGCCGCGTGTGGATCACGGTCCCATCCTGAACGTTGACGCGGTGGCCGATGGTGATGGCGGACACGTCACCGCGGATTACGACGTGGTGCATGACGGTGCAGTCGTCGCCGAGAACGACCTCGCCGCCGACGTAAGCCGTGGGGGCGATGTACGTATTGCGTCCGACCCGCGGATGAATCGGCTGCAGGCTCATTCGCGGGATTGTAACGGCTCCCCGCCGGCCCGTCGCTCGGACCGCGCTGTTCGGGTATCGTGCTCGGGGTCACAAACGGCCCGTCGAGGCGCGGCCATGTCGTGTCCGAAGAAGCGCCCGCCCATGCACACATCCGACGATGTGACGGTCGCCGGCGGGGGTGGTGCGCGCCGAATCGCCGCCGGAGTGGATCGGCAACGCCTACGCACTGCGCTCGCGAGCGTCACGGCGATCGCAAGCGTAGTCCTGTCGCTGGCAGCACCCGGGCCGGCCGTGGCGCAGGGGTCGGCCGCGTCCCAGTCCGCAGCGCCTGCGTCCGAGGCGTTGCCGACGCCACGCGTCAGAGACTTCTCGCACGCGGTGGCTCTGCCCGTCGTCGCGGTGATGGCCGGCAACACAATCGTCGTGCGCAGGGACGACCACGACGTGACGGTGCGGCTGATCGGCGTACACATCCCCCGTGGTGACGGCGGATCGGATGACGCCAAGGCGTTCACGAGTCGTCTGCTGGCGGGGGAATCGGTCTACGTCGAACCGGACCCCACCTGGCCGCGGCAGGACGATGACGGGCGGCTGTGGGCCCAGGTCTACCGCGCCCCGGACGGACTGTGGCTCAATCTGGAGCTGGTCCGCCAAGGGTACGCCCGCGTTGCTGCCGGGGCTGAGTTCGAGCAGCGCGAGCTGCTGATGGCCTACCAACGCGTCGCCCAAGGGGCGCATAAAGGGCTGTGGCGACAGCCCGGCGCGGTCCCGGTGGCCGCCACTACTCAGCCGGCACCGCAAGCCGTCACGCGCCCGTCCGGCGACACCCAGACGGACGAGACGGTCGTCTATGTGACCCCTCACGGCCGCAAGTATCACCGTCGCGATTGTCAGCACGTCCGGTCGGGGGCCACGGCGATGTCGGTGGAAGAGGCAAAGAAGCGCGGCTACACGCCGTGCACGCGCTGCAAGCCGCCGGAGTAGGTGCCGGGGACCGCCGCGCCACATCGGTTGTCAGGCGGCTCCGCGTGGGCGGAGGGGCAAGGCTCCTACTGATCCGGCGGGCCAAGCAAGGCCACGCCGGTCCGGCACGGGGTTCGCGACGATCATGGAACCGGCGACATGCTCAGGGCACCGCCCCGCCGACGGCGTGGTACGGGAGCGGTCCCGGCAACCTGCACGAATTGACCTGGATCAATGGCAGTACCCGTCAGCTTGTGTATCCTGGCGAAACGGTCCGAACAGGTCTGGCAATCGTACACGAGTGAGTCTGTGTCTCAGGCGCCGTCTACCCCACGCTCCGATCGTCTTCGTGCGGCGATGGTCCCTGTGGCGCTATTCGTGCTCGCCGGTGTCATGGCGGGAGGACCGTGGGGGTTTCAAAGTCCGGTGGCCGTGGCGACGTTCGTGCCCACCTGGGCGGCCGACCCGACGCCGGTGCGCCGGCCCAACCCGCGGCCCGAGATCACCGTGGCGGCGTACACGTTCCGCTGTAGCGATTGCCACAAGCTCTTCCGCTCGCCGCCGGAGACCACCCGTCAACTGACGCAGCACAGTCACATCGTGCTGAAGCACGGGATCAATACGCGGTGCTTCAACTGCCACCACATCGTCAATCGGGATGCGTTCGTGGACGACTGGGGGAACGAGATACCGTGGAATGAGCCGCCGCGACTGTGCGCCAAGTGCCACGGCCCGGTGTACCGCGACTGGCTGCACGGGTCGCACGGGCGGAGCAACGGGTACTGGGACACCCGCCGGGGACCGCAGGAACGGCGGAAGTGCATTGAGTGTCACGATCCGCACGAGCCGCCGTTCCCGCCGATGTCGCCCGCCCCGCCGCCGAACACGCTGCGGATGGGGGACCAACGGCCGCGCGAGGATCATCCGCGGGTGGTTGATCCGCTGCGCGTATACCAGCAGCACGGGGCAAGCGACGGCCGAGAGGAGACCCGGGGCGATGGCATCCGCGACGCCGGACTCCCGCCACGGCGGGCCAGCTCCGGTCCGGCGCTACAGGATGCGGCGACGGGGTCTCACCCCAAGCCGGAGGGCCGGCCATGACCGACGCCGGGCCGCCGGCCATGACGCGACGGGGCTTCTTGCGCAAGGGAGCGGCCACGGTGGCGGGCGTGTCGGCCGCGGCGGCGGCGCTGTCGCCACTGCGGCAGCTTGCTCCGGACGACGTGCCGTCAATCGAGAAGTTCTTCCAGAAGCACTACAAGGAAATGACGCCGGCGGAAAAGCAGGCCGTCCTCGACCGCGTTGCCCGCGAGGTGGAGCGACGTTACGCCGTCCGGCCGAACGTGTCCGATCCGCCGCCGCTGGACGGCGTCGAGTTCGTCTACGGGTTGAGCATCACCCGCTGCATCGGCTGCCGCAAGTGCGTACACGCGTGCGTCAAGGAGAACAATCAATCCCGGGCGCCCGAGATTCAGTACATCCGCGTGCTGAAGATGCAGAAGGGTAGCATTGACGTCGAGACGTCGGACCACCACTACGACCCGCCGGTGGTCCCCGATCACGACAGCTACTACATGCCGGTGCAATGCCACCAGTGTGCCAAGCCGCCGTGCGTCAAGGTGTGCCCGGTCGAAGCGACCTGGCAGGAACCGGACGGCATCACGGTCATTGATTACGACTGGTGCATCGGCTGTCGGTATTGCGAGGCGGCCTGCCCGTACTGGGCGCGGCGATTCAACTTCGCCAGGCCGGAGCTATCCGCTGACCAGCTCAACCCCGACATGGCGTACCTGTCGAACCGTCCGCGGGACAAGGGCGTGATGGAGAAATGCACGTATTGCCTGCACCGCACGCGGCGGGGCCGGCTGCCGGCGTGCGTCGAGGTGTGCCCGACCGGGTCGCGGAAGTTCGGCAACGTGCTCGATCCGGACAGCGAGGTGGGCTACATCCTGCGGCAGAAGCGCATCTTTGTATTGAAGCAGGACGTGGGGACGCTGCCGCGGTTCTTCTACTACTTCGACGAGCGCGGCAGCCGGTACCATGAGCCGATTACGCCGGTGGAACCGAGGGAGTGACGGGGTGACAAGGTGATAGGGTGATAGAGGGAAAGGGTCAATTGCCGATGAAACAGTCCCACAACCAAGGTCAGGAACCGGAGCATCACGGACGCGGCCCTTATCGCAGAACCCGACCCTCCCCCAACCCCTCCCTGAAAGGGAGGGGAGTCAAGGGACCGCCACATGAGCCTATCCCATAACCCCTCTCCCCTTTGGGGAGAGGGTAGGGTGAGGGGCTAATCCTCGGGGATTTCGACCCTCCCGCAACCCCTCCCTGAAAGGGAGGGGAGTCAAGGGACCGCCACATGTCACTTTATCACCTTATCACTTTGTCACGCTCCGGCCCGAGGCTCGCGATTCGAGGCCGCCAGAGGTCTGACTGACACATGAGGCGCTACCTCACCTTCGTCTGGGACTGCGTTCGCCTCAGCTTTGTGGGCGACTGGCGCTACCACCTGTGGATGACGGTCCTGACGGTGGTCGCGCTCGTGGGGTTGTATGCGTGGTCGCAGCAGATTGTCCACGGGCTGATGACCACCGGCATGACCGACCAGGTGTCGTGGGGGTTGTACATTGCTAACTTCACCTATCTCGTCGGCCTCGCCGCCGCCGCGGCTATGCTGGTAATCCCCGTCTACGTCTATCGCAACATGCACCTGCACGACGTGGTGATCTTCGGGGAGCTGCTGGCGGTCGCGGTCATCATCATGTGCCTGCTGTTCGTGACGGTCGATCTGGGCCGGCCCGACCGCTTTCTGCACATCTTCTGGCGGTTCAACTTCCCGCTGTCGATGCTGACGTGGGACGTGATTGCCCTGAACGGCTACCTGCTGCTGAATCTGCACATCTGCGGCTATCTGCTGTATTGTGCGTACTGCGGCCGGTCGCCGTCGAAGCTGTTCTACGTCCCGTTCGTGTTCATCGCCATCGTGTGGGCGATCAGCATCCACACGGTGACGGCGTTTCTGTACGTCGGCCTCGGCGGCCGGCCCTTCTGGAACTCCGCCATCATCGCCCCGCGCTTCCTGGCCAGCGCCTTCGCCGCCGGCCCGGCGCTCATCATCCTCACGCTCCAGGTGGTCCGGCGGTACACGGCGCACCGGGTGAGTGACGACGCGCTGCTGACGCTGCGACGGATCGTGCAAGTGGCGATGATCATCAACATCTTCCTGCTCGGCTGCGAGGTCTTCACCGAGTTCTACACGGACTCGGCGCACGTCGCGTCCGCCCGCTACCTGTACTTCGGGCTGCACGGCCGGACGGCCCTGGTGCCGTGGATCTGGACGGCGATCGCGTTCAACCTGCTGGCCACGCTGCTGCTGGTACTGCCGGCGTCGCGCGGGCTGCCACTGCTGAACGTGACCTGCGTGCTGGCCGTCGTCGGCATCTGGATCGAGAAGGGGATGGGGCTGATCGTGCCGGCGTTCGTGCCGACCCAGCTCGGCGAGCTCGTCGAATATGTGCCCACGCTGCGAGAGGTACTCGTCTGCCTGGGCATCTGGGCGTTCGGCCTGTTGCTATACACGGTTCTCGTGCGGATATCGGTGCCGGTGCTGGCCGGCCAGTTGACTTACGCGAAGCGCTTCGGAGAGTCACCATCATGAAACTCACCTGGATTGCCACCTTGACGTGCGGGGCCGTGCTGGCGGGCCTCGTCGCCCCGGCCACCGGTCAGGTCTTCGGGCTGGCCGAGCTGTCCAAGGAGAGCAGGGCCTGCGTGGATTGCCACAAGAAGGACAACGCCGCGATCTATCAGCAGTGGGGCCGCAGCAAGCACTACCGGGCGAACATCGGCTGCTACGAGTGCCACGCCGCCGCCGAGGGTGAACCCGACGCCTTCAAGCACGAGGGCCAGTGGATCGCGACGATTGTGTCGCCGAAGGACTGCGCCCGCTGCCACACGCGGGAGGCCCAGGAGTTCTCCGATTCGCACCACTCCAAAGGCGCCCGCATCCTCGGCTCGCTCGACAACACGCTGGCTGAGATCGTCGAGGGCAACCGTGGCATGGTGACGCCCGCGTTTCAGGAGGGTGTCGCCGCCTCCGCCGTCCTCGGCTGCTGGCAGTGCCACGGTAGCGAGATCAAGGTGTTGCCCGGCGGCAAACTCGACCCGGCCACGTGGCCGAACACCGGCATCGGGCGGATCAACCCCGACGGCAGCGAAGGGTCGTGCTCGGCCTGCCACAGCCGGCACGCCTTCTCCGCCGAGCAGGCCCGCCACCCGGACAACTGCGGCAAGTGCCACATGGGGCCGGACCACCCGCAGAAGGAGATTTACGAGGAATCCAAGCACGGGATCGCCTTCCGCGCCAACATCGACAGGATGAACCTGGACTCGGCGAAGTGGATCGTCGGGGAGGATTACAGCGCCGCCCCGACCTGCGCGACCTGCCACATGAGCGCCACCAGGAACCAGCCGGTCAATCACGACGTCGGCCTGCGGATCAGTTGGAACAACCGGCCGGCGTTGTCCGTTCGCCCGGAAGTGAGCGATAAGAAGATGGGCCTGCCGGGGGCGGAGATCGGCTGGGAGAAGCGGCGGGCGAACATGAAGGACGTTTGCCGCAACTGCCACGAGCAGCAGTGGGTGGACAGCTTCTACGTGCAGTACGACGCCCTCATCGACCTGTACCACCAGAAGTTCGCCCAGCCTGGGCAGGAGCTGATGAAGCTCGCCAAGCCGCTGCTGAAGCCGGCCGAGTTCACCAACAACGTTGACTGGGTGTGGTACGAGCTGTGGCACCACGAGGGGCGTCGCGCGCGGCACGGGGCCTCGATGATGGGCCCGGACTACACGCACTGGCACGGGACGTACGAGGTCGCCAAGCACTTCTACGCCAAGCTGATTCCGGACCTGGAAGAGCTGGTCCACAAGCACCAGGATTCGCAGGACGCCGAGAAGGCCGCCGCCGCCAAGAAGCTCGCCGAGAAGATCGACGAGGTGCTCAATTCCGCCAATCACCGCTGGTATCTGAACAAGATGGACCCGGCGGAAGTGCAGAAGCGCAAGCAGCAGATGGAGGAGTTCCAGAAGCGCTACGGCAAGTAGCGGCCGGGCCCCGCACCGGCCGATGGGGAGTGCGGGCGTCTCGCCCGCCGTTGCGGCCAACGCCTCGTCGGCCGTGGCTGAGCACCCGGCCAAGAAGCACTGGCGGACAAGCCGCCAGCGGCACGCGG
>CAYWYJ010000087.1:11293-16996 GCA_964462635.1 uncultured Planctomycetales bacterium | reverse complement strand
AAATCGGAGTGACAGGATTTGAACCTGCGACCTGTCGCCGCGGCGACCGCTCTAGCCAGGCTGAGCTACACTCCGCCGCGTGCCAAATCGCACAAACCACTCTCTTGCTGCCTGCCCGGCTGGACGCAAGGCGGGGTCATGCCGACGCGCGCCCGGCGCCCGCGCGCCCCAATGGCCGCGCCCGGCGGCAGAGCCTTTCCGTTCCGCGGTCCGTGACCGCAGACACCCGTCTGGCCTGGCCGCGGCCGGCTACTTCCCCGCCGGCGCGGGCTCGCGCTCCGGCTTCGGTTGCTCGGCCGGCGCCGCCGTCGGCACCGCCAGGACGCGGAAGACGCGCTGCGGGACGTAGTACTCGGCGAACACGGCCTGCACTTCGTCCCTTGTCAGAGCTTCATAGGCCTTCGGGATGTCCCGCAGGTCATCGAGCTTCCGCTTGTGCAGGTCCAACGCCTGGAGTTGCTCCGACCAGTAGCTCGGCTCCTTGAGCTGCGTGTCGAGCCGATTCAGTATCTGCTTCTTGGCGTTGTCGAACTCCTCCGGCGTGGGACCGGACTGCGCGAACGCCGTGTAGATCGCCTCGATCTCCTTGATGACCTCCTCCCCCTTGTCGGGCGCGCACGGGGCGTTGCTGAGGAAGAAGCTGGAGTCGATGTACGACGGCTCGGGCACGTTCCGCGCCCCGATCGAGTACACGAGCCCCAGTGCCTCGCGCACCTGCTTGATGAGCCGGCTGTCCAGGATGTTGGCGGCGAGGTTCAGCGCCCGCGTATGACGAATGTTGGTCGGCTCCGCCGACATGAACCCCGCGACGACGGCCGCCTGCGGGGTGATCGTCTCGACGCGGACGCGGCGCTCCAGCGGACCCACGCCGCGGTTCAGCTTCCGCAGCGGGTCCAGGTGCGCCGCCGTCCGCGGCCGCGTCGGCAGCGACCCCACGTATTTCTCGATCAGCGGCAGGACGTCGGCCAACTGCACCTCGCCGACCACGGCCACCTCGATCGAGGCCGTGCGGCCCAGTCGCTCAAACCACGCCTGCGCCCGGTCGATCGTTTGGGCTTCCACGACGTCCGGGGGCATCATCACGATCTGGCGCGGGTCGTCGCCGCTGGCGGCCTTGGCGAAGGCGTCGAACGCGGCAAACTGCGGCATCCTGCTGACCATCGCATACTGCTGGAGCGCCCGCTGCTTCCAGTTGTCGAACGCACTGGTCTCGATCTTCCCGTCGGTCAGCAGGGCGTGGGCCAGTTGCAAGCCGCTCTCCAGATCCTGCGGCGAGCCGGACACCGTGAGCGTGAACGTGTCGTCCGAACCGCGCCCCTGCACGCGGATGTTCTTGCCCGTCATCAGGTTCTCGATGTCGGTCGAGCTGAGTCGGCTGGTCGCCGGCTGCGCCAGGACCAGGCCGGCCACCTGGGTGACGCCGACGTTGGCGGCGGTCTCCTCGATCTGCCCGCCGGCCAGCGTAATCGTCACCAGCACCAGGTCCTTCTTGTAGTCCATGAAGCGGTGGTGCAGCCGGGCGCCGTTCGCCAGCCAACCGCTGGTGATGCCCAACCCCTCGTCACGTGTCGATTCGGTCAGCTTGCCCGGCGTCGGTTCGTGCTCGAGCAGCCCGGCCGCCAACTGCACATCCGTCGGCGGGTCCGGGCGCCGGGCCATCGCCGCGCGACCGGCCGCGAGCACCTGCCCCTCCGCCGGCAGCGCCACGTCATCGGTTTTCGGCAGCGTGACGACGTACGTGAACGCCCCCGGTTCGAAGTGCGCGGCGAACGCGCGGCTGACTTCCTCCAGTTGGATCGTCGGCAGCAGCTTGAGCCGTACGTCGAGCTCCTGTTGGGCCGACATCACCGGCTCGCCACTGTTGACCGCCGACATGATGCCGAACAGCACGGATCGGGCGTTGCGAGTAGGTTCCTTGCGCACCGCGTCCTCGGCCGACGACACGAGTTCCTTCTTGCACAGTTCGAACTCTCCCGGCAGGAAGCCGAATTCGCGGGCGCGGTTCACCTCGACGATCAGCTCGTCGAGCATCTTCTCCCAGTTCTTCGGCTCGCCCGTGGCCGACGCCTGCGCGATGATCGCGTCGTGCATCATGTCGACGGCCTCGGCGCTGGCCTCCCGGAAGCTGGCCTGGCCCTTCTTGATGCGCTCGGAAAAGCGGCGTTGCATGATCCAACTGGCGATGTCGTCGATCAGCGCCACCCGGGCCTGCGCCAGCGTCGTGACGGCCGGCCGCCCCGGACGAATCGCGTACACGTCCACTTCCCCGCGCGAGTACTCCGGGTCGGTGATGACCAGCCCGCGTTCCCCCGTGAAGGGCTTCAGCTCCGGGCCCTTCTTGGAGCGGGCGGCACCGGCGGCGCGATACTGGCCGAACCACTTCTCAATCAACGGCAGGTACGGCTCGGGGGCGGCGTCCCCGACGAGGATCAACGTGACCCGCTCCGGCCGGTACCAGGCGCGGTAATAGGCCTCGAAGTCGGCGCGCTGCGCGGCGCGGATCACGCTCTCGATCCCGATCGGCAGGCGCTGCCCCAGCCGCATCCCCACGAAGAGCTTCTCGAACGTGGCGTCGCGGACCCGCTGCATGGCGCTCATCCCGGCCCGCAGTTCCGAGAGAATGACACCGCGCTCCTTCTCGATCTCCTCCTCCAGCAACGACAGGCGGAAGGCGTAATCGCTCAGCACCATCAGGGCCTTGTCCGACTGCTCGACGCTCGTGTCCGGCAGGAACAGCATGTACGCCGTCTGGTCGAAGCTCGTGAACGCGTTCAGGTCGCCGCCGAACTCCATCCCGATGCTCTCGAAGTACGGAATGAGCGTTCCCGGCGGGAAGTTCTCCGAACCGTTGAAGGCCATGTGCTCGATGAAGTGCGCCAGGCCGCGCTGTTCGTCCGTCTCGTTGAGTGACCCCGTGTCCACGTGGATAATCATGGCCATCTTGCCCGGGGGGTTGTCGTGCTGGCGGTACATCCACCGCACGCCGTTCGGCAACGTTCCCGTCTTGACCCGCGCGTCGCTGGGCAGCGGCTCATCCGCGGCCCGTACGGCCGGGGTGAAGGCGGCAAGAAGCAGAAGCGAAATGGTCAGGCGGACAGCGGCTCGAATCATGGACAGGTTCCTCTAAACCGGGGGTCAGCAGTTCGCGCAATACGTTCGGGGCAGTATAGCCGGGCCAGCGACCGCTCGGCGGTGCCGCTGACAATTCGACACACGCGATACACGGCAGCCGCTGGCGTGGGTGCCGGGCGGCCCGAGCGCCGCGCGCGGGGCCCTTCTGCGGAGGGCGCGAGATCCGAGCGTAAGCGTCTTCCGTATGGACCGACTTCCAAAGGGAATCGTGTTTTTATCAGACCATCGCCTGCGCCGCGTGCTGGCGTGTGGAATCTTCCTTCAGCCAAGCGTCTGCAAGGCGTTGTCGAATAACAACTTGCAGCGCTGGGCCGAGCCCGGTGCTGGCCGCTACAGGTTTTTTCCCGGCCCGCGCTGGACTTCGCTCGCCCAGCCGGCCTAACACCTCATGGAGTCCATCCTCCTGGCCTTCACGGGAGCCGAATGTCGGGAGGAGAGAAAGGGACGCGCGAAGCTGTTGCGAGGGCCGGCCCCGGGGCCGGCCCTTGCCTTTCATACGGGAGGCCCGTTTTCGCTCAACGTGCCCCCACCGCAGGGCTCACGGGAAGTCCGGTGCCGGACTCATGGGCGGTGCCAGACGCGGCTTCAGGTCTGGGTCCAGCGGCACGAACATGGACCAGTCGTAGCGCAACATGCACAGCCCGTGACGGAACCCGTCGAAGTCGATCCGCGGCGCCTGCCCCGTGAACTCCTGCAATAGCCACGCGGGGAAGTCCGCCCCGGCCGCGATGGCCATTGGCGCCCCGCCGCCAAAACGGGGGTTGATCTCGATGAACCGGATGCGGCGTTGGGGCGTGACGATGCATTGAAGCGTGACCACGCCGCGCGGCGACGGCCCGAGCGTCTCCACGAGCCGGCGACCTGCTTCCATGACTTCCAGGTCTTTGACAACCACGCCCTTGCTGACTTCGCCGCCGCGAACCTGCCACCGGGCCCGCGGCACGACACAACGGACGACCCCGCTGAGGCCCACATAAACATCCAGCGTGTGCTCGGTTCCCTCAACGAACTCCTGAATGATCGGGTCGGCGACGCGGCGCAGGTAGTAGTCCAGGTCGACCGCGTCGGCGATCTTGTGGACCCATTGGCTGGCACTGCCGGTACGGGGCTTGATGAACAGCGGGAACCGCGGCGACGCGACCGCCCGGATCTGGTCGGGGGTGAAGGTCTCCGGCGTGTCGATGCCGTGGCGGCGCAGGTGGGCGTACGTCTCCAGCTTGTCGCGGCACGTTTGGATGATCTCCGCCTCGGCGATGAGCGGGGTGCAGCCGGCGGCGGCGATCTGCGCCCGGTGCTGACTGAGGACGGGCAGGTCCGTGTCGGTCGTGGGGATCAGCAGCCCGCCCTGGTACTGCCGGACCGCGTCGAGGACCGCCGGGATGTACCGCGCGTCCGTCGCGCGCGGCACGATGACGGCGTCATCCGCACAGCAGAGGGCGGGGGCCGTGATATCGCTGTCCAGCCCCACCAGGCGGAGCGGCAGCCCCAATCGCCGGGCGGCGCTGCGAAAAGCCTGTAGCAACTCGACGCGTCGCCCGACGCACGTGAAGAGGACGGTCACCGGCTGCGACGCGACGCCTGGGTTCATTTGATAGAATGTCCCACGCGCGGGGTCCGGCGCCAAGAGCGCGCTACACGTTTAGCAAGCGGCCCCGCGTGGAAGTCGCGTTTGACAGCCTCCGGCCAGGGGGCTAGTTTGCCGTCGCGGCGGACCCGAGGTCAACGCGCATGCTGCCTGGAGGCCAAAGGTCGGACGTTCGGGTGCGGATGGCCCTGGTATGGGTGTCGACGGTCGCTCCGCTCGCGGCCCTCGCCCAGCCGGTCCCGACGACCGCACCGTCCACGCCGGCGGGGGAATCCGCTTCGCCACAGTGGCTGCGGGTACTGGCGGACTCGGTGAACCTGCGTTCACGGCCGGACGCCAACAGCGTCATCGTGATGCGGGTTGAACGGGACGCTGTCCTGAAGGCCGGCGGACGCGACGCCTACGGCTGGTACCCGGTGGAACCGCCGGCGGGGGTCTTCTCCTATGTGGGGGCGGCGTATGTGGATCGCCGCGGGCCGACCGAGGGGGTGGTATCGGTGCGCGAGGGTGCGCTCCGCGTCCGCGTCGGCAGCCGCGTACACGACCTCGATCCGTGGCAAACTGAGGTGCAAGCACGACTTGAAGCGGGGGCCCGGGTGCGCATCGTGGGAGAGCAAGGCGACTGGCTGAAGATCGAGCCGCCGCCGGGCGTCCGCCTCTACGTTTCCGCCGAACACGTGGCCCCGATCGACGACGAGACCGCGGCCCGGTTGCGCGCGGCGGAGTCGGCGACATCACGGCCCGCGGAGCAGGGCGGGCCGCCCCCGGGACCCGCGGTCGCCGAGCCCGACCTGCGCGGCCCCTGGGGCCAGCGACTGGTCATGGTCGAGGCAGCGATTGCGGCCGAGAGCGAGCGGTCGCCCGCGGAGCAGCGGTGGGACGGCCTCCTGGCCCGGCTGCGGCCGATCGGCGAGCAACGGGAGGAGCCGGCGGTGGCCCGACTGGCCTCCGCCTGGATGGCGCAGCTCCAGCAACGGCAGGCGGAG
>CAYWYJ010000087.1:0-11193 GCA_964462635.1 uncultured Planctomycetales bacterium | reverse complement strand
CCCGCGCCCCACTTGGGAGCCGATATATTGGAACCGGAGGAGATCACCCCGGTGGGCCCGGCGGAGCCCGCGTCGCAACCGGCTCGCACCGGACCGTAAGAGGCGTTAGACTGCCGCGCGACGCGGTCGCTAGTGGAAGGATCGGCGTTGTAACCCGAGGGACCTGCGATGATGAGATGGACGTGGCGAGTGCGGTGCGGTCTGTTGACGCTGTCGGCGGGTGGGCTGTGGGCCTTCAACGGGTGCGGTCTGAGCGACCAGCAATGGGCCACGATTTGGCAATCGGTCCTGACCACGGCCCTTAATACGATCGTGTCCGGCACGCTCTCGCAGGCCGGTTGACGACGCTGCCGGCCGGGCCGGCAGGCGGGCGGAGCGGGATGCGGCTTGGCGCGTCGCCGCCCACCCGCCGTTTCGCACCATAGGGCCGCTTGCGCTAGCAGGAGACTACTCCGATGCGAACTCGCTTGTGGGTGATGTCGTGGCTGCCGGCCGCGCTGGCAGTGCTGGCGGGCTGCAATGGCGGCGGAAATACGTACGTGACGCAGTTCCCCCGCTGGGAGCACCAGCGCTACGAGCGAATCGCCGTACTGCCGGGGCGGGCGACCGTCCGCGACGCCGCCCGCGACGCCGGCATCCTCACCGACCGTCTGACCACGCTGCTCACCCAGAACGGCGCCTTCACCGTGCTGAGCCGGAGCGAGCTGAAGGACATCCTGACGGAGCAGGACTTGTCGCGGCTGGCGGACGCGGTGGATGCCGGGACCGCGTTGCCGGAGGGGCAGATCAAGGCCGCGCAGGCCGTGGTGGCCGCCAAGATCACCGACTACAAGCTCATCGCCGACAAGGAACGCCGCACCATCCCCCGCTACGCCGTGGACAAGAACGGCCGGCCGCTACTTGACCGCGCCGGGCGGCCGATCATCGCCGGGGAGGACGTGGTGTGGATTTACACGCACGGGGCCGAGGTGGAGGCCAGCGTCAGCGTCATCGACGCCGCCACCAGCAAGATCCTTCTGAGTCACACGGCCCGCATCGCCCCGCGTCCCAAGACCAACCGCGGCGCGCCGCCGGGCATGTCGCCGCAGGAGATCGCGGCGGAAGCCGTGCGTGAGCTGGCGGTGGAGTTCTACAAGGCCATTGCGCCGACGCGGACGAAGGTCAAGCTCGGCGGGGACATGCTGATTGTGGCGACCGACTACTTTGACGGTCGCTACAGCGACACCAAGAAGCTGCCGCGCTCGCGCGCGGACTTCCTGCTCGTCGTCCGCAAGCTGCCGCCGGAGTGCGAACGCAACCACTTCCGCGTGGCCATCAGCGAGAAGGACGGCCGCGAAAACCTCTTCGAGGAGAAGTTCGTCTGGTCGGGCAGCGCGGGTCCGGAAGGGGTGTCGTACCGGATTCCGATGCTCACCCTGACCGAGACCGGGGCCGAGACCTTCGTGGCCAAGCTCTACAGCGGACGCGATCCCGAACCCATTCTCCGGCGCGAGTTTTCCCTGGAGAAGGTCAAGGCCGATTGATCGTCACCCCGCCGGTTTATGGCGACGCCGGCTGGATCCTCCCGCGGCACTCCCCGAAGCCGAGGCGATAGTCCGGTCCTTCGCACCAGCCGGTCAGGATGACGGTGTCGCCGTCCTCAAGGAACACCCGCCGCTCGCCGCTTGGCAAACTCAGGGGGTTCTCGCCCCGCCGCGTGAGTTCGAGCAAGCTACCCAGGCTGTCGGGCGTCGGGCCGCTGACGGTCCCAGTGGCCAGCAGGTCACCCGGCCGCAGATTGCAGCCGCCGATTGTGTGATGCGCGATGAGCTGGACCGGCGACCAGTACAGGTGCCGCAGGTTCGTCCGGGCGATGACGTGCGGCGTGTCCATCTGCGGCGTCTGCAAGGCGACTTGCAGATGGAGGTCGTAGGCTTGCGGCCCCTTCGCGCGCAAGTAAGGCAGCGGTTCCGCTTCGTGCGGCGGCCCCTCGCACCGAAAGGGCTCCAGGGCCGCAATCGGCACCACCCACGGCGAGATCGTCGTCGCGAAGCTCTTGCCGAGGAACGGTCCGAGCGGCTGATACTCCCACTGCTGCAAGTCGCGCGCGCTCCAGTCGTTAACGAGCACGAAGCCGAAGACCTGGTTCGGCGCCCGCTGGATGGGAATGGGCCGGCCGAGCTCGTTGCCGCGGCCGATGAACCACCCGACTTCGAGCTCGAAATCCAGCTCGCGCGTGGGCCCGAACGTCGGTCCGCTGCTGGTGGGGCCGCGGGACGGGCCCTGCGGCCGGCGAATGTCCGTGCCACTAACGACCACGGAGCTGGCCCGGCCGTGATACCCGATCGGCGTGTGTAAGTAGCTCGGCGGGAGGACCGCGTCCGGGCCGCGAAACAGCCGGCCCACGTTGGCCGCGTGCTCGCGGGAGGCATAGAAGTCGGTGTAATCCCCGATGGCACTCGGCCGCAGCATCTCCGCGGCTTCCATGGCCACGAGCGCCTGATCGCGCAGCGCCGCGTCGTCCCGCAACACCGCCACATCGTGCCGTAGCAGCCGACTGATCTGTTCGCGGGCCTCGTGCCAGGCCGCCGGTCCCAGCGCCATGAAGGCGTTCAACGTGGCCTGCCCGAAGACACGCCGGCCGACGAGTTCAGGCCCGCCGAAGAACCCGCGCTCTTCCAGCACGGCCAGGTCGAGCACCCATTCCCCGATGGCCACGCCCACGCGCGGACTGACCCCCGGTTCCGGGCGAAAGACCCCGTACGGAAGGTTCTGGATTGGGAACGGTGACTCCGGGGGGACGGTCAGAAACGATCGTAGCGTCGGGTCGGTAGTGGAGCGCATGACACCTCCGGCTCGCGACGAGTTCAGGGCGGTGCAGGGGCCGACGCGGGCGCGAGGGCCGGCGCTGTCGTCGGTTGGGGCGCGCGTCCCGCGGGGTATTCGATGCGGGCTTCGCGGCGCAGCTCCTCCACCAGCCGCTTCCGTAGCGCCTTGACCCGCTGGTCCTCGAGGATCAACCGGATGCCGAGTCGCACGGTGTCCAACTCAAGCTGGTGCCCGGGTTCGCGGCCCGTGAGCTGGATGATGTGGTAGCCCAGCGGCGACTCCACCACGTCGCTGATCTGCCCCACCTCCAGGCCGAAGGCCGCGTCCGCGACCGCGTCCACCTGTTGGCCGCGGCGGGTGAAGAAGCCCAGGTCGCCGCCCAACCCGCGCGACGGGTCCGTCGAGTGTTCGCGGGCCAGCGCGGCGAAGTCCGCGCCGGGCTGACGCGCCTGGGTCAGGACGGCCTCGGCCTTCGCGCGGGCCGCGGCACGCTCCGCCTCGTTCCCGTCGGCCGCCCCGATCAAGATCTGGCTGGCCCGCACGCGCTCCGGACGGGTGTAACGCCGCTCGCGGTTCTTCTCGTAGTAATCGCGGATCTCGTCGTCCGTGATCCGCACTTCATCCGGGTACAAGCGCTGGACCAGACGGGCGTGCAGGCGGGCCCGCCGCATGTCCGCGTCGGCCGCGCGTGAGGCGAGAAACTGCGGCACGGTCTGGCCGCGCTCCGCCCGCAACTGCTGTTCAAACTGTGTTTCGGTCAAGCCGTTGTCCGACAGGAAGCCCTTCAATTCGGCTTCCATGTCGCGGGCCATCTCCGCGTCGGACAACGTGACGCCCTCCTTCGCCGCCCGCCGCTCCAACAGGTAGCGGTCGATCAACGCCTCCCGCATCCGCGTGCGGTAGTGCTCCAACATGGACACGGCGGCGGGGTTTTCGAAGACCTCCGTCGGGGTCCGCCGCGCCACCGCCTCCTCGACTTCACGCTCCAGGATCGGGTGACCATTCACGTAGACCGCCACGGGCTCGTCCGCGGGGAGCGTCGTGGACGGCGACGTCGCGGAAGGGGCCGTTGTTGGCAGGTTCGCGCCCGCCGGCGACGTGGTAGGCGGTGTGCGCTCGCAGCTCGCCGCCAGCAGCGGCAAGCCCGCGGCCACCATCAAACGCTGTATTCTGGCTCTCAGTGACACGCTGTCTGTCCTCGTCCACGGTGTGGCTCAAACGCCCCCATGTCCACGGCAACCCGCCGTCGCGGACATCATAGCGGACCGCGCCGGCCGGACCAACGGACGCGCGCGGCGCGTCGGCGGGCCCGTATGGACGGCCTTTCCCTCAAGAGCGATTGATGAACGCCGCCTCGGTGTCGAGCATGAGTTGCAGGGCCTCCTCGGCGTTCTGCGCCGAGCGCAGCGCGTCGGGCAGCCCCGTGTTGAACATCATTGCCAGCCGGGCCAGGATGCCCAGGTGCTGGCGCTCGTCGATGGCACAGACCAGCACAAACAAGTCCGTCAGCCGTCCGTCCGGGGCGCCGAACGGGATTCCCCCCGGCACACGCCCCAAACAGACCAGCGGCTCGGCCGTGGCGTACGGCAGCGGGCGCCGGGGGTGCGGAAAGGCGATTCCGCGCGGCAGGGCCGTCGGGGCGAGGGCCTCGCGTTCCTCCAGCGACTCGATGATCTCACGGGCGTCGTAGACCAGGCCCGTCCGCTCCGCGACGTGGACCAGCTCACGCAGCACCGACGCGCGCGACTTGGCCGGCAGGAACATGTCGATGCCTTCGTTCGGCAAGCACGCCGCGATAATGCGGTCGTCGCCCGCGTCGCGCATGGACCGCTCCAGATTGCGAATATGCACTTCTTCAAACGTGTGCATTTCCCGTTGGAGCCAATCCAGCATCTGGGCCCGGTTGAAGCGCCACTCCCCGCCGATGAGCTGCCCCGGCAGCTTGCCGCGCTCGGCCCACCGGCGCACAACGCGGGCGTCCATGCCGATGTGGCGGGCGAGTTCCTCCAATGTCATGTTGCGGTACGGCATAGCGGCAACCCGCAGGGTCATAGTCATCTTATCGACCCCGCGGCGCGGAATTAAAGTATACCGTTGGAGTTGCGCTCCGAAAGCGGTTTCGCCGCGTGCGCGTCTACAGCCGGCCCAGCCCCCGCAGGTAACCCGCCGACTCCGCGATCCGATCGCACACGAGCCGCTCGGTCTTCGCTTCCCCCTCGAACCCCTCGATTTCCAACGTGTACGGCCCCGAGAACCCGGCGGCATCGAGGATGCGAAACACCTCAGGGAAGCGCACGACCCCGCGCCCCAGTGCCGGGAAATGCCACTTCCGATACCCGCCGTCGGTGTCCTTGAGGTGTACGGCGGCGACGTAACCGGCCACGCGGCGGAGCTCCGCGATCCCGTCCACGTCGCGGTTGTAGAAGTAAATATTTGCCGTGTCGAAGTTTAGGCGAATGTGCGGGTGGTTCACGGCCTCCAACGTCGCCAATGCTTCGTCCGCGTTCGCCGCCAGGTCCGGGTGCGTCTCGATTGCCAGCGTCAAGCCCTTCCGAGCCAGCATGTCGCCGGCGCGGCGCAGCCGCTCGTGCACGACGTCCCGCGGCGTCTCCTCGGCCTTGAGGGACACGAACACGATCCGCGTGCCCAGTGCCTCGAAGACCGGGACTTGCGCCGCGAGCTGGTCCACGAAGTCGCCGCGGCGCGCGTCGGCCTGGGCGTGCAGACTGCTCGCCGACAACCCGAAGCGATCGAGCGTGGCGCGAGTGGCGGCGACGGCCGCAGGGGCCGGCACCGGGATTTCCACGAAGCGGATGCCCAGGCCGGCCAAGTGCTCATAGGCGAGTTGCTCGAACGGCCCGTAGCTCTGAATCCGACAAGCGATGATGCACTTGCTCATGAGCTGCCCGCCTGGCCGCCCGCGTAAACGACGCCAACACCCGCGCGCGTGGTTCTTCGCGGCAAGAAAAAGGGAACTCGGCCCATGTACGCCTGACTGCGGGCCTGCCGTCCCGCCGCGCCACGCAATCCAACGTGTGGTCTAGTCGATCACCCGCGTTACGAGATAAATCACGCCGCCGGCGGTCACCACGGAGGCCAGGGTCATGATTCCCAAGGCCGCTTCCGTGCAGCCGGGCACCTGAAAGAGGACCATACCGCTGAGCAGGGCCAACGCCGACCGCTTCCAACGTCCGTCGCGCATCGTTGTGAATCCTGTTGGGTGAAGGCACCAACGGCGGCCGCGGGCGACGTCGCTCGGCGGCCCCGGCGACACACTATCGTCGGGTGCGAAGCGTTCGTCAACGCCCGTCACCTTGCCCCGCCGGCCGCAAACCCCGATCATACGGGAGTTGCGGTGGGCCCCGAGCGTGGGCAACCCGAAGCAGGGCGCGGCTCGCGCCCGGCGGCCGGTGTCAACAACGTAGGACCACGGAGGTGGTGAATGCAGCGCAGTGCGCTTGGCGTCGGCGTGTTGTTGGGAGCGGCCTGTTGGGCCGCGGCGCAAACGCCTGACGGCCGCGAGGTGCTCCAGCAGGCCCAGACCGCCAGCCGCGCGGTCAAGGCGGTCCGGTATGAGGCTAAGGGTCAGGCGGACGGTTGGCTCGCGCAGCGCGTCCCGGCGATGGAGGGTGCGGTGACGCTCGTGGCCGTGCCGGGCGATCCGACACCCAAGCTCCGCATCGAGGCCCAAGTCGTTCCACCGGGCCGTTCGGAACCGGTCACGCTTCAGCTCACCTGCGATGGCACCTTCGTCGCCGTCGCGGAGCACGGCCAGAAGGTTTTCTTCCGGCGCGCGCTGCCTATTGGCGACTCGCTCCTCAACAGCGCCGCCGCCATTCTGGTCCGCGAGTTTGGCTCGGAGAAGGCCTTTGAGCGCGAGGTGCAGGCGACGTCCCTGGAGTACGTGGGCCGCGAGGCCGTCGGTGACGTTGAGTGCGACGTGGTGCGGGCGGTCCTGGCGGGCGATGAGGGTGAGGTTCGCTGGCACTTTGGTCGCGCGGATCATCTGCCGCGCCGCGTGCAGCGGTCTGTCCGCAATGGCCAGGGCGTGGCGTCCGTGACAACGACGATCACCAAGCTGGAGGCCAACCCCGAGACCGCGGCGACCGCGTTTCAACTGGAAAGGCCGGCGGGATTCACGGGCCTTGTTCCAAACGAGCTGCTGGAAGTGGGCGGAGAGGCCCCCGCGTGGACGCTGCCTTCATCGGCCGGCGGGAGCGTGAGCTTGCAGGAGCTGCGCGGCAAGGTGGTGCTGCTGGACTTCTGGGCGACGTGGTGCGGCCCGTGTGCGATGGCCATGCCGATCGTGCAGAAGCTCCACGACAAGTACAAAGGGCAGCCGGTGGCCGTATACGGGGTGAACTGCCTGGAGCGGAACCCGAAGTCCGACCCGGCGGGATTCATGAAGGGCAGGGGGTTCACCTACCCGACGCTGCTGAAGGCGGACCGGGTGGCCAAGGCCTACCAGATCAGCGCTGTGCCGAGCTTCTACCTGATCGCTCCGGACGGGCGAATCCTGATGGCCCATGCGGGGGTGTCGCAGAACATGCAATCGCAGTTGGAGTCCGTGATCGACCGGGCACTGGGAAAGCTGTCGCGTGGGGCCATAACGTCCGATAATCTTACTCCCGCACAGCCCGAACCTGGTACTGACGCGGCCAGCGGCCGTTGAGCGACACCAGGAGGGAGCGGGCCTCACTCGGGCGGCGTGGGTGGCAACTCGCTGGGGTTGCGGGCAGCAGGGGATGTGCTATAGTGGCTGGTGTAGGATACTCGACGTTTGGGGGCTGCGGTGTTAGTGTGTCCGCGGCCTGGAAAGGTACGGTGCGCATGATTCGCGTCAAAGTACGCGGGAACGAGTCGATCGAGCAGATGGTCCGCCGGTTCAAGAAGCTGTGTGAGAAGGAGGGGCTCACGCGCGACATCAAGCGCAACAGCTACTACGAGAAGCCGTCGGAGCGCCGGCGACGAAAGACCCGCAAGTCGATGAAGCGCATCGCTAAGGACGCGCTGCTTTACTAGCGGCTGTCCTGTCTTCCGAGACCACCTCCCTCTAAGAAGGCGTTGGGGGAAGGCCCAACCTCCCGGCCCATGCGGCGTTCCGGGCTATTCAGCACCCGGCACGTGTGATGGGCGACTAGCGCGCCGCGCGGTCGCGTCGACGGCCCGATGCGCGGGCCACGCGCGTGACCCGTTGACCACGCCACCATCTCGCGCCACTGCCCAAGCCGGAAATCCACGACGGGCTGATTTGTCTGACCGCTGCCGGTCGATTACATTTTAGGACCTTTTTCGACCCCGCAGCCGCCGTGGCGCGACGGGGCGCGGGGTCGGAAGGTGATTTCACTACGAGTCGGTGGACGCGCTGCTGAAGGAGTGCTTCTCGTGGAACGAGCGAGTGGAATCCGCCCGGGCAATCGGATGGTCTGGTGTGTGCTGGCGCTGGCGGTGCTGGCCTGGCCGACGGGGGTGATGGGGCAAACGACGGCACCGCCCGCGACGGCCGCGGCCGCCGCCCCGGCCGCGACTTGGCCGATCTGGGTGATCTGGGCGATTGCCCCGATCGGGGCGATTCTCGCGTTGGTATTCGCGCGCATCTTCTACAAGTCGATGCTGGCCGCCGACGAAGGCGACGAGAACATGCGCCAGGTCTCCGGCTATGTCCGCGAGGGCGCCCTGGCCTACCTCAAGCAGCAGTACAAAGTGGTCGCCATCTTCTTCATCGTGGTGTCGGCCATTCTCTTCTGGATGGGCTGGTCCCTGGAGGTCCAGCACAAGATCGTCTTCGCCGCGTTTCTGACCGGGGGCTTCTGGAGCGGTCTGTGCGGCTGGCTGGGCATGAACACGGCCACGCGGGCCTCGCACCGGACGGCGGCCGGCGCGCGGAAGTCGCTGAATGACGGGCTGGTCGTGGCCTTTCGCAGCGGGGCCGTGATGGGCCTGGTGGTCGTCGGCTTCGGCCTGATCGACATCTGCGGGTGGTTCATCCTGCTGTACTCCGGCATCCTGCCGTTCGAGTTCACGCAGAACATGTCGCTCAACGACATTACCGTCGTCATGCTCACGTTCGGCATGGGCGCCAGCTCGCAAGCGCTGTTCGCGCGTGTCGGCGGCGGCATCTACACCAAGGCGGCCGACGTCGGGGCCGACCTGGTGGGCAAGGTGGAAGCCGGCATCCCCGAGGACGACCCGCGCAACCCCGCCACCATCGCGGACAACGTGGGCGACAACGTCGGCGACGTGGCGGGCATGGGCGCCGACCTGTTCGAGTCCTACTGCGGGTCGATCCTGGCGACCGCGGCCCTCGGTGTCGCGGCGGTCAGCGCGTTGTACGGCGGGGAACACGGTGCGGGGCTGGCGCCGGCCCTGAAGATGGTCACGGCGCCGATGGTCCTGGCCGGCGTCGGCATCATGCTGTCCATCGTCGGCATCTACATGGTGCGCACCAAGGAAGACGCGACGATGGGCCAGTTGCTCAACGCCCTGCGCGTCGGCATTTATGGCAGCAGCGTCCTGATCGCGGCGGCGGCGTTCGTGGTGTGTGCCCTGCTGCTGCGCGGGATCGAGGGCGTCAATTTCGTGGGGGTGTGGGTGGCGATTATCGCGGGGCTGGTGGCCGGCAACATCATCGGCTACGCGACCGAGTACTACACGAGCTATGAGTTCAGTCCCACCAAGCGCATTTCGGCCCAGGCGGTGACCGGGCCGGCCACGGTGATCATTGCCGGGATCGCCACCGGCATGAAGAGCACCTGGGCCGCGATCCTGGCGACGGTGATCGCCATTCTCGTGGCGTTTGTCGCCGCGGGTGGCGGGCGGGAGTTTCTCCTCGGCCTGTACGGCGTGGGCATCGCGGCGGTCGGGATGCTGGCGACCCTGGGGATTACGCTGGCGACCGACGCGTACGGGCCGATCGCCGACAACGCCGGCGGCAACGCCGAGATGACCGGTCAGGAGCCGTACGTCCGCCATCGGACGGACGCCCTGGACTCGCTCGGCAACACGACGGCGGCGACGGGCAAGGGCTTCGCGATCGGGTCGGCCGCGTTGACCGCGCTGGCGTTGCTGGCCGCGTATGTGGAGGAAGTGCGGATTGGGCAAATCCGTGAGGCCCGGGCCGAGATCATGAACGTGGTCAAGGAAGCGCACCCGAACGAGGCCATTTACTATGGGCACGGCAAGTTTGCCCAGCGGGTGGGGCCGGGGGTCACGGATGGCGACTTCGGCTGCCTGATGATCATCGAACCGCGGCCGGTGCCGCCCGAGATTACGCCGAACACCAAGATCACGGGCATCGGCCCCGCGGACGAGGAGGGCGTACGCGAGGCGACCTATGGCAGCCACACCCTCCGGCTCGTGAATGCGCGCCGGGCCTCGATGGCCCAGTACATGGCGTTCTACAACGTGACGCTGATGAACCCGCAGGTGTTGTGCGGGCTGTTCTGCGGCGTGTTGCTGGTGTTCGTGTTCTGCTCGATGACGTTGCAGGCGGTGGGTCGGGCGGCGTACCGGATGATGCTGGAGTGCCGCGTCCAGTTCGAGAAGATGCGGGCCTATCTCCGGGCCAAAGGACACGACGAGAACTATGTCGCCAACCCGGACAACTGGCCGCGATCCCCCGTTGAGCACGGCGGCGAGCGGGTGCCGAACTACGCCCGGGCCGTGGCGATTTCGACGCGCGGGGCGCAGCGCGAAATGATCATCCCGTCTCTTCTGGCCATCATCGTCCCGGTCGTCGTCGGCCTGGTCTTCGACGTCCCGGGCGTCATGGGGCTGCTGGCCGGGGGCCTGACCGCCGGGTTCGCGGTCGCCATCTACATGGCCAACGCCGGCGGGGCCTGGGACAACGCCAAGAAGCTGATCGAGACGTTCGGCAAGGTCACGGCGAACCGGAAACGGTATCACCACCCCGATATCAAGCTCTCTGACATGCTCAATGCTAAAGTAGAACGATATGCGTAGTGCAATCGCTTAAAAAACCCTTTTCCCTAAGCTCAAGGAGGCTCAAATGATTACGGCGAAAGAACAGTCAAACAAACCCCTGATCAGCATCACGGACGGCAAGAAACTGGGAGAGATCAAGGGCCTGTACCTGGACAACGACATGCGCCAGGTGGCAGGTGTCCGGCTCCGATCAGGTCGTGGCGCTGGATGCCATTCCCGATTCCGCCACTTTTACCCTGGTGAGTGACCTGAAAGGACGGGAGATTCAAACGGAGGGCGGCACCAAACTGGCCATCGTGGAAGATGTCCTCTTCGACAGTGAGGCCCGCGTGTTGGGATTTGCGCTGGGGAAGGTCTACTCCGAGGGGCCGCTGGCAGAGAAAAAGGCCATCGTCCGCGAGGCCGTCATCGACCTCGGGGGCAAGGACAAGCCCATGACGG
>CAYWYJ010000086.1:0-17385 GCA_964462635.1 uncultured Planctomycetales bacterium | reverse complement strand
CCCTTGCCGTGGCGAGGATGATACCCTCAGAAACCGTTATGGGATAGGCTCTAAGCTGGAAAGCGGGGCCGGGTGCTCCGCTGCCGTACACGGTGGCCATTGACCAAGTGCTCTGGAACATGTGCGAGCCCTAGCCCGAGCGTGAAGGCCGGTGCCAGGCCGGCAGAGGCGCGGAGCGGCGGCCGGCTATTGCGGTCGACCGGGAACTGCAGCGCGGTATACTGGTTGGTGGAGCGCTCCCCGCGGGAGCCACGGCGCCTTATCGGATGGAGGGTTTGGGCATGTCACGAATAGGCTACTGTGCTGCGATTGGCGTGACGGGATTGTGGCTTGCGGGTCAACCGGCCAGCGCGCGCGGCGAATGCGAACCGGCCTGGCTGCCGATCCTGGGGTCGCCTAATTACCCCGTATGGGCGCTTGCGGAGTACAACGGCGACCTGATCGTCGGAGGCCGATTCACCGAAGTCGGCGGCATCCCGGTGAACAACATCGCACGCTGGGATGGCGAGAATTGGCACCCGCTGGGCGCGGGCGTGACGATGGGCGAGATAACCGGCGTCTGGTCACTGGCGGTCTGGAACGGCGACCTGTTTGCGGGCGGTGACTTCACTATCGCCGGCGGTCTTCCCGCGAGCAACATCGCACGCTGGGACGGATCAGCCTGGCACCCCCTCGGAGACGGTGTGGACGGCGCCGTATGGGCCCTGAGCGTGTACGGCGGCGATCTTGTTTCGGCCGGTGACTTTTTGCGCGCCGGCGGCCTGCCGTGCGAGTGGGTCGCACGGTGGGACGGGCAGGCCTGGCATCCGCTCGGTTCTGGTCCGGGCTGGTGCTGCGTCCGCGCGTTGACGATCTACGCGGACGACCTGGTCGGCGGTGGAGCGATCGGCAGCGCGGGTGGTGGGGCCAGTTACGCCATGCGGTGGGATGGTAGCGCCTGGCACCAAGTTGGGAACGAATTCGGCGGAGGCATCTTCTATGCGCTGCTGCTCGCTCTGGCGGTCCATGACAACGCGCTGTTCGCTGGCGGCCAATTCACCAAGGTGGGGTTCACACACGCCCCCGGAATCGCACGGCTCGTGGGGGACGCTTGGCAGCCCGTGGGTCCGGGTCTAACTCTGGACCCGCTCGTCTGTGCTCTGACCTCCTATGACGGCGACCTGATCGCGGGCGGCGGATTCACGAAGTCCGGAACCACCGAAGTCAAGTACATCGCGCGTTGGGACGGTCAGGCGTGGCAGCCGCTGGGCTCGGGAATGGACGGGGCCGTGTGGGCGCTGACGGTCTACGACGGCGACCTGATCGCCGGGGGCGAGTTTACGACCGCCGGCGGGCAGGTCTCGCCGCGCCTGGCCCGCTGGGGGTGCCCCTTCGACACCGGCGACCTGAACTGCGACGGAAATGTGGACTTTGGTGACATCAACCCGTTTGTGTTGGCGTTGACCAACCCGGCGGGCTATGCGGTGCAGTTCCCGAACTGCGACATCCGGCTCGGCGACATCAACGCTGACGGCCGGGTGGACTTTGGCGACATTAACCCGTTTGTGCGGCTCCTGACGGGGCCGTAGGCGACCAGCCGCAAGGAGAAGCAGCAATGATCGGTCGTATCGCACTGGGATTGGGTTTGTTGGCGGGACTGGTTTCGGCCGCTCTGGGCAACGCGGACGAGACCCTGATTCATGTTCAGATCGCCACGCCGGACGCGCCGGCGGTTGCGCGGGCGTTGGAGCGCGAGGGCTTCGACGTGGTCGAGGGCTCGGTCCAAGAGGGCCGGCTCGACGTGATCGCCTCGCCGGAGGAGTTGTCGATCCTCGAGGACCGCGGGTTCCAGATCTTCGTGATCGATGTGGGTCGCCCCTTCCGCGACATTCAGGAAGAGCAGGACATCCCGCCGGGGTACCCGGACCTGGCGGCCATTGTCACCCAGTTGCAGCAGACCGCCGCCAACTACCCCGCGATCTGCAAGTTCTACGACTTGACCGCGACGTACGGCGCCCCGGTGACGTACGAAGGCCGGCACATGTACGCCGTCAAGATCTCCGACAACGTGGAGCAGGATGAGGACGAGCCGACGTTCATGCTGGTGGCCTGCCACCACGCCCGCGAGATCGTCACGCCCGTGATCGCGCTGTACGCGTTGCAGCAGTTCACGACGAAATACGGCGTCGATCCGCGGTACACCGCGCTGGTGGACAATTACGAAATCTGGATCGCCCCCGTCTGGAACCCGGACGGGTATCAGTACATGTACTACACCAACAACAACTGGCGGAAGAACCGCACGGTGTTCACCGGGGGGACGGGCGTGGACCTGAATCGCAACTACCCGTTCGGGTGGTCGACGGCCTGTTCTGGGAGCACGACTCCGTCGTCGGACACCTACAAGGGACCGTCGCCGGCGTCGGAGTCCGAGACGAAGACGATGATCCTGTGGTCCAACGACCGGCACTGGACGAAGGTGGTGGATTATCACTCATCTGGGCGTGAAGTACTGCGCGGGTACGCCTGCCTGTCGTACCCCTTTGATGCCTACCTGACCGCGGAGGCGACCGCGATCTCGCAGGCGTCCGGCTACGGCGGGTCGATCCGCGAGCCGAGCGCCGAGGGCGAGGAGCAGATGTGGCAAATGGCCACGCGGTGCACGTACGGCTTCCTGATCGAGACGCACACCTCCTTCCAGCCCACGTACGCCAGCGCGCAGACGGAAGCGCAGATGGTGTTCCCCGGCGTGCTGTTCATGCTGGAGCGGCCGATCCCCCTGTCCGGGCACGTCACCGACGCGCGGACCGGCGCGCCGTTGTCGGCCACGGTCGAGCTCGTGGGGGTGAACTTCCCCAACGGCGAGACCAACTACAGCCACGGACGCTTCGGGCGTTACCACGTCTTCGCGCCCGCCGGCAACTACAACGTCAAGTTCTCCGCGACGGGCTACGTTTCCAAGACGGTGCCCGTGACGATTGTGGCCAACAGCGCGACCGTGGTGGATGTGGGGCTCTCCAAGCCGTTCCTCGTGGGCGACATCAACTGCGACGGCCATGTGGACTTCGGCGACATTAACCCATTCGTCCTGGCGTTGACCAACCCGGCCGCCTACGTGACCCTGTACCCGAACTGCCCGTTTGAGAACCGCGACATCAACGGCGACGGTTTTTGTGACTTCGGTGACATCAACCCGTTCGTGCGGCTGTTGACCGGGCCGTAGTCGCCGTTCGGCCCGTGGAGAGACTGCCATGACCCGTCTGCTGGGGCTCACGGTCTTGGTTTGCGCCGTGTCGGTCGCCTGGGCCGCCGATCCGCTGGTTCACATCCGCGTAGACTCGCCGATCGGGGCGGAGCTGGCCGTGGAACTGCTGGCCGAGGGCTTTGATGTCCTGGAGCCGACGGTCCGCCCCACGTCCTTCGAGGCGATCGTCAACTCGTATGAGCTGGCTGTCCTGGAGGAGCGCGGGTATGCGGTCGCCATCCTGGCCGTCGGGCGCCCCTTCCGCGAGATTCAGGCGGGGGACGCCATTCCGCCCGGCTACCTGGAGCTGGCGGAGATCATCCAGCAGATGCAGACCGCGGCCGCCGCGTACCCGGGGATCTGCCAGTTCGTGGACCTGACGGCGGCCTATGGCGTGGCCCCGACCGTGGAAGGCCGCCACATCCACGCCGTCAAGCTCTCCGACAACGTCGCGGAGGATGAGAACGAACCGGCATTCCTGCTGGTCAGCGATCATCACGCCCGCGAAATCGTCACGCCGGTAATCGCTCTCTACACACTGGACCGGCTGACGACGCAGTACGGCGTCGATCCGCGGATCACCGCGCTGGTGGACGAGTACGAGATCTGGATCGCGCCGGTGTGGAACCCCGACGGCTACAACTGGGTCTTCGTCGGCGACAACCTGTGGCGGAAGAACCGGCGGGTCTTTGCGGGCGGCACCGGCGTCGACCTGAATCGGAACTACCCGTTCGGCTGGACTTCGTCGTGCGCCGGCAGCACGTTGGTCAAGTCCGAAACGTACCGCGGCCCGGAGCCCGCGTCCGAGGCCGAGACGCAGACGATGATTGCCCTGGGCCTGGACCGCCGCTTCGCCAAAGTGGCCGACCTGCACTCCTACGCGATGGAAGTGCGCTACGGCTACGGGTGCTGGACGCACCCGTTCGGCACGTTCCTGCGTGACGAAGCGGGCCGGTTGGCCGCCACGATGTCGGGCTACGTCGCCGCGGAATCCTGTTGCACCGCCGGCGACATCCACTGGCACATGGGTCACACCGGGACGCACGCGTTCCTGTGGGAGACGCACACGAGCTTCCAGCCGACGTATGCCAACGCGCAGGCGGAGGCGGTGCGCGTCTTTCCCAGCCTGCTGGCACTGCTGGAACGGCCGATCTCCGTCAGCGGCCGCGTGACCGACGCCGTCACCGGGCAACCCGTGGCGGCGGCCCTGCGGCTGGTTGGCGTGACGTTCCCCAACGGCGAGGTCAACGGCAGCGGAGCGCGGCTGGGCCGTTATCACGCAACGCTGCCGGCGGGGAACTACACGCTGGAGTTCTCGGCCCCCGGCTACGTCACGCAGTCTCACCCCGTTGCCGTGACGCTCACCAGCGCGACGGTGTTGGATGTCGCGCTGGCCCGGCCGTTCCTCGTGGGCGACGTGAATTGCGACGGTCACGTCGATTTCGGGGACATCAACCCGTTTGTCCTGGCCCTGACCAACCCGGGGGCGTACCAGGGGCAGTATCCCAACTGCCCCTTCGAAAACCGCGACATCAACGGCGACGGCTTCTGCGATTTCGGCGACATCAACCCGTTCGTCCGGCTGCTGACCGGTCCGTGATGGCGGTCCCGCGACTTACCTCCCGCCCAGTTCGGACCTCGCATTCCTGGTGCCGATCAGAACCCCGCACGCGAGTGCGGGGCCCAGCGGCGCGCCACTCGCCGAGAAGAAACGGGTGTGACCAGATTCTGTGGCACCGGCTGGATGGGTATTCACGGTCGTGCGACATGGGAGGGCGAGGCTGTCTCCTGCGGCGACCCTGCCGGCCTGCCGAGCCGCGGCTCGCCGGGAGGTTTGCCCTCCCGGCTGGCGTCCCACGATCCTGAATGCCTGCTTGGAAGCCCACCGGGGCGGCAATCAAAGAGCCCGGCGGGCGACTGAACGTGGCCCCGGGCGCGAGCCCGGGGATTCGCAAGGCGCCAATTACGCTGGAGCCCGCGCAGCGGGCGATTGAGGCTCCAGTCGCCCCTCCGGGGCTCCGATGTGGGGGTCACGCCGTCTCCCCGGGCTCGCCCCCGGGCTACACTCAAACGCCCCTCCGGGGCTAGCCACGAGCCGGTTGGTACCGGGACACGCTTGCTCGTGTCCGCCCATGGATTCTCTGGTCGTCGCCGGCCACAATCCGTGGTCACACTCAAAGAAGCCAGGGTAGTCATGATGCACCCCCGCGGGCGACCTGCTGTGCCACAATCGATCGGGTTCTTCGCGCCACGACGTGATTCTCTGGCGGCCAACGGCCGGTACGGAGCCCGGCCGCTATGCCTGGTTGCGGCCACGGGCCGCGTTGCGCAGCTCGGGCCTTCTACCCGTTCTCCACGGCCGCGGTGCTTCGCAGCGCTGCCCGGCAGTAGTACGGAAGCACTCGGTCAGGGTGCCGTCGGCCCCGCCGCGACCGAGTCCGCCGGTCCCCCTTCGTCTACGTATAGCGTCTCGGTGGCCAGTCGGAACTGGAGCAGCGCGGTCCACCGCGCCGTCTTGGCCGCGTTCAGCCGGTTGCGGGCGTTCAGCAACTCGGTTTCCGCCTCGACCTTGTCGCGGTTGCTGATGTCGCCGACTTCCTCGAAGCGATACTTGGCGTATTCCTGCCGCCGCTCCGCGACGAACACGTTGCGTTGCTGAATCTCGACCGAGCGGTCCGCCAGCCGGATGCGGTTCACCGCGCGGCGGACTTCCGCCCGGATCCGGTCGGCCAGGTCCTGCTGGTTCCGCTCCGCCTGCCGCACGTCGATGAGCGCCCGGCGCAGCGCGTTGCGCTCGGCGGTGCGCTCCACCGGCAGCGACAGCACCATCTCGCTGAGCCAGTTGGCCCGCTCGAACTCGAACGCCCCCGCGTTGTAGTGGTTCGGATCGGTGTCGAAGCTGAGCGAAGACGTCCAATTCAGGTCGGGCAGCAGGGCGTTGCGGCTGACCGCGACCCCCCGCCGGGCGTCGTCTACCCGGTCGGCGGCGGTGAGCAGGTCGAGGCGACGGTCGAGGGCCACCTCGACGGCGTGCTGTTCGTTCTCGGAAGCGGGGGGCCGGGCGAGCAGGGGGTGAGTGCCGGCCGCGATCTGGCGCTCAATCTGCCCGATGTCTTCCAGCTCGTCGCGCGTCAGCGGTTCGTCGACGGGCATCCCGATCAGGAGCTTGAAGTTGTCGGCCTGGGCGCGGAAGCTCTCGCGGGTGTCCTCCACGTCGTTCTCGGCGCTGAGCATGGCCTGCTCGGCCCGCAGCGTGTCCAGCGACGAGCGCTGCCCGGTCTGCTCCAGCGCCTTGGCCCGCTCGTAGTCATCGACGAACGTGGCGAAGCTGCGCTCCGCGTTGAAGAGGTTCTGCTTGGCCAGCAGCAGATCGAAGTAGCCCTGCGCCACCGTGACCAACTGCTGGCGCCGGAAGCGCTCATAGGCGCGCACCGCGTACGTCAGCTCGCGCTCCAGTTGAATCAGCGTTTCGCGGGCGACGTGACCGGCGCCGCGCAGCAGCGGCACCGTCAGGCCGAGCTTCACCTGCCCCTGTTCCTGCGCCGTGATCGTCTTCTTGACGTCGCGGATCAGCGTCCCGATCGCCTGCGCGGTGACCTGTCCGCCCAGCGGCAGCCGCTGCGCCACCGCCAGGTCCGCCACGAACCGCATCGCCTGGTCGAAGTCCTGCGCCTCCCCGTAGTTGCCGTATACGGTCCGAAACTGCGATGAGAAGATCGGCGTCCACAGGTGGCGTTCCAGCGTCAGCGCCAGCGCCGCGAGATACAGGTCCTCCTGGGCGGTGCGGAACTCGCGGCGGTGTTGCTGCGCGTACCGCAGGGCGTCCGTCAATCGGAACGCGCGCGCCGGGGCGGTGGCGGGTTGGGAGGCGGCCGGGGCGGTCGTCGGGGCGCTGCTGGGCATCGCGGCCGGCCCGCTGGTCGGCTGCGTGGCCGGCGCGGAGGTGACTGGGGCCGGCGCCCCGTTGAAACCCGGAGGGACGGTGAGACTCGTGGCGTGCGGGCTGGCGGCGTAAGCGGTGCGGGGGGTGCGGCCCCGCGCGTCGTCGTCCCCGACGGTCACGGGCGTCGATTCGCTCAGCGCGGCCCGCTGCCGCGACTCGATGGCCGCCGCCACCTCGCGGTCGGTCTGGTGGACCCACGCTTGGCAGCCGAGGCCGAAGCCCAAGAGCAGTGCCAGTGCCGTCCCACAGAACGCCGCGGGATGCCGTCGTCGCTTGTGCTTGCTGCGCCGCATGGTCGCCTCGTCACGGTGGATGTCGCCGGGGCGCGACCGCTCGTCCCCCGCGCCGCGTCACTATACGCGGGCGGCGGGGCGGGTCGCAAACGGGCGGTGCGGCCGCCGCGCCGGGACGGCAACGGCGCTTTATAATTCGGTGCCACACCCGCGAAACAGGACGCGCCATGCGGCTGATGCGCATCTCACTGGCCAACAAGTACCGGATTCTGTTCGGTCTGGCCGTGGTGCTGATCATCGGCGCCGCCCTGGCCGTGCCCTGGTACTACATGGAGTCGATTGTTCTCCAGCAGCCGTTCCGTGAGGCGCGCAGCCTGGCCGAGGGTTATTTCCGCTTCGTCCTCTCGCAGCCCGACCCGAACGGGCGCACCACGCCGGGGGTCCACGGCGGCAATGCCGGGCTGCGGCCCCAGGACACGGCCTACCAACCGACGTGGGTGCGCCTGGACCCGGACCCCAACGATCCCCAGTCGCTCGCGCAACAGAGTCAGCGGGACCCGTTCATCGAGGAGGCGTACCGCACGCTGCGCAAACACCCCAGCAGCGAGCACTATTATCGCACAACCTGGGACGAGCAGACCGGCCGCCGCTTCCGCTACGCGCACGCGGTCTGGGTGACCCGCCGCTGCCTGGCCTGTCACGAGGAGGGGCGCAGCGCGCGTCCGTACCGCGAGAACCAGCTCGCCGGGATGATCCTCGTGGACCTGCCGGCGGAAATCAGCCGGCAGGCGTCGCTGATCAACCGGGTGGTGATCGTGGCGGCGGGGGCCCTGGCGGGCATTTTCGCCATCCTGCTCTTCTACATCATCACCACGCGGTTCATCCTGGCCCCCATCCACGAGCTGCGTTCGGTGGCGCTGCGCGTCGCCGACGGCGAGCTGAGCGTGCGTTCCGACATCCGCACGGGCGACGAGTTCGAGCAGCTTTCGCAGAACCTCAACACCATGTTGGAGCGGCTGCGGGCCTCGCAGGAGGAGTTGAAGAAGGCCAACGTCCTGCTCGATGAGAAGCTGGAGCAAATGGCCCAGGCCAACGTCGCCCTGTACGAGGCCAACCGCGTCAAGAGCGAATTCCTGGCCAACGTCTCGCACGAGCTGCGCACGCCGCTCACCAGCATCATCGGCTTCGCGGAGCTGCTGCGCGAAAGTCCCGCCGGCGACGGCGACCCGCGCACCCTGCGCTACGCCGAGAATATCCTGATTTCCGGCCGCATTCTCCTGGAGATCATCAACGACCTGCTCGACCTGGCGAAGATCGAGGCCGGCAAGACCGACCTGCGAATCGAGTCGGTGCAGATCGGGGCCTTGTGTGCCACGCTGCTGGACCACGTGCGCCCGCTGGCCGACCGCAAGAGGCTGGAGCTGGTCCTCGACGTGGAGGAGGGGCTGCCGGCCGTGTTCACCGATGTCGGCAAGCTGCGGCAGGTCCTGTTCAACCTGATGTCCAACGCGATCAAGTTCACGCCCGAGGGCGGCCGCGTCCGCCTCGCCGCCCGCCGCTGGGACGAGGCCCGCCTCCAACTCGCCGTGCAGGACACCGGCCCCGGCATCGCCCCCGAGCACCAGCAGGTCATCTTCGAGAAGTTCCGGCAGATTGACCAATCGGCCACGCGCGAGCACCACGGCACGGGGCTCGGGCTGGCCATCGCCAAGGAACTGACCTACCTGTTGGGCGGCGAGATCGGCGTCGACAGCACGCCGGGGCAGGGGGCGACCTTCTGGGTGCGCCTCACGACGGCGGCCCCCCAGCCGCGCGAACGCCCGCTCATCTCGCTGGTCTGAGGCCCGGTCGTGCGAGGGGGCCCGACGCCTACGTCAGGGGGATCGGAGCCGCTCCAGGAGACGCTCCACCACGACGTCGATCTTGTCGGGAGTCTCGTAGGTGCCCTCCGCGATCTGCTTCCGAATGTCGGCGATGCGCTGCTCCATGTCCGGCGTAGGAATGTCGTCGGTCGCCTGTGGGGACCAATCGACGCGGTCGTGGGGTTGGTCGGGCGCGGCGGGGAACACCGAGAGCTTCGCCCGGCACTCCGCTTCGTGCCCGACGGCCCCAGGCGGGTAGGACTGGGGATTCGCAATGGGACCGATCTGTGTCATGGCCTACAAATGCCTCCTTGGGACAGTCCCCTCCGGGACCGGTCCGGCTGGCCACCCTCCATGTTCGTCTGGACAAAAACGCGCCTGCGTGGCGTGCCAGTCCCTTGGCGACGCCGGGCGCAGCGCGTGACCACTCGCTCACGGTTAGTATCGGGTGTCTCCCCTATAAACCTTTAGCCAATTCGCCGCGGCGGGCGGAATTCGCGGGCGTGCAGGAACTGCCTTGGCGCGCGGCGACGGACACTGTTTTTATGGGACGCCCGTGCCGACCGCGGGCCGTCCGTCACGTCGTGAGCGTGATGATGTCGCCCGGTTCAGCCATGCCCTGGACGAAGCGCCGTACGTGCGGCTCCTCGGCCTGCAAGAGCGCCTCGGGCTCGCCGTCCACCACGAACCGCCCGTGCCACAGCATCAGCACGCGGTCGCCGACCTCCGCCGTGCACTTCATGTCGTGCGTGACCACCAGCCCCGTGACCTCGAAGCGCTCCTGCATCTGCCGAATCAGCTTGTTGATCACGTCCGAGCGCTGCGGGTCCAGGCCGGCGGTGGGCTCGTCGTAGAGGATGACCTTCGGCGGCGGGTCCATGGCGATCGCCCGGGCGATGGCGACGCGTTTCTTCTCGCCGCCGGAGAGCTCCGCCGGCCGCTTGTTGTCGAAGCCGGCCAGTCCGACCATGTCGAGACAGCGCGAGGCGAGCTTGCGGATCTTGGCCCGGTCGAGCTGCCCGCCGCGGTTCTCCATCATCGGGAACGCGACGTTCTCCAGCACGGTCATGGAGTCGAACAGGGCGTTGAGCTGAAAGACGAAACTGATCTGCCGGCGGATGGGCACCAGGGCCCGCTCGCGGAGGCGGTCGATCCGCTGGCCCTCGTAATAGACCTCGCCGCGGTCCGGTCGCAGCAGCCCGACGATGTGTTTGAGCAGGACGCTCTTGCCGGTGCCGGAGCGGCCGATGATGACCGTCGTCTTGCCGCGCTCGACCCGCAGGTCGATGCCGTCCAGCACGCGCTGCTTGCCGAACGACTTGGTGACGCCGCGCAGCTCGATGATCGGGGTTTCCGCGTTCGCCACGGCGGGGCCTTTCAGATCAGCGACCGGAATCCGAACCAGACGCTATACAGCCCGTTGAGCAGGAAGCCGAGGAACAGGTCGAGCATGAGGATCAGGATGAAGCTGATGACGAAGCTCTGCGTGCAGGCCTGGCCGACGCCCTGGGCCCCCGGTTTGCAGTGGAAGCCGTTGTAGCAGCTCACCAACCCGATCGCCCCGCCGAAGAACAGCGCCTTGAACAGCCCGCTGCCCAGGTCCCACAGCTCGACCGTCTGTCGCACGTAGTGCCAGTAGGGCTCGGACTCGCCGGAGTAGACGCCCGTGTAGACCACCCAGGCGCCCAGCGCGCCCATCAGGTCCGCATAGCACGTCAGCACGGGGGCCAGGACGAGGCAGGCGAGGAACCGCGGCGTGACCAGAAAGCGCACCGGGTCGGCGCCCATCGACCGCAGGGCGAGGAGCTGTTCGGTGACGTTCATCGTGCCCAGCTCAGCGGTCAGCGCCCCGCCGGCGCGCCCCGCCAGCATCACCCCGGCCAACACGGGCCCGAGCTCGGAACATACGGAAATGACGACGATCGCGCCGAGCCGGTCGGCCATGTTGGCCGCATCGAACTGCGCCCAGCCCTGGACGATCAGCACCATCCCGATGAACATGCCCGTGAGCATGATGACCGGGACGGAACGCGTGCCGATCACAAAGCACTGCGGCAGCAGCCGCCGCCAGCCGCGTGCCGATGCCAGTTCCAGCGGGATGAACGAGGCGGCGTAGGCCGAGAAGGCCCAGAACCGGCCGAAGTGGGCCAGGCCGGCGAGCGTGGCGGCGCCGACACCGCCGAGCACTCTGACCATCATGGGCTTGCGTCGCATGGGCCGGCTCACACGGACCTCAGCCGCGGCGGCGGGGCCGCCCGCCGCCCGAGTGGCCCACTAGGTTATCGAAAACCTCCCGTCAACGCGATATGATGCGGCCTGGGTTGCGAGTTGCCCGACCTGGATCGGGCGTGGGAGCGAACACGGATGGCCGGCATGTCGCGCACGGATGAGCGGCAGGCGGCGCTGCGTTTCTGCGTCGCCGCGGTGGGCTGGTTGGCCTGCCTGTTCGCCTGGGCCGCCATCCTGAGTTTCGACGTGGCCGACGCCCCGTCGACCACCGTGTGGCCCAACTCCGATCCACCCCACAACTTGTGCGGCCACGTGGGGGCGTGGCTGGCCTACCACGCGTTCACCTACTTCGGCCTGGCCGTTTACCCGCTCCTGGCCCTCCTGCACGTCGCGGTCATCGCCTGGTCCAAAGGCGTGCCGATGAACGACCCCTGGCTGCGTTTCCTCGGTCTGGGGCTGGTGGCCACGTCGGTCTCGTCCGCCGCCGCCATGTTCCTCCCCGCCACCGACCGCTACCTCATCACCGGTCCCGGCGGGGTACTGGGAACCGTGACGGCACGGTTTCTATTGCTGCACCTGCAGTCGTTCGGGACGGTGCTCCTGCTGTCGCTGTCACTCGTCGTGGGGCTGGTGCTGGCGGCGGACAGCCTGCTCGTCGTCCTGTTCCGGTGGCTCCGCTGGGCCGGGCACAGCTCGGCCCCCGTGCTGGCCCGGGGCTCGACCGCGGTCGTCGGGGCGGGTGCCGCCGTCGCCAACGGCGTCGCGCGGACGCTCAGCGGGCGTGCCAGCGACGATCCGGCCGCCGGGCCGCCGCGGGCGACTGGGCCCGACCGACCGACGTTGGTCTTATCATCCCGGGGCGCGGACGAAGAACCCACCGGGCCGAAGGTCACCCGCGCGGTGGCCGCGCCGCCGGCCAGGAAGACGGAGCCGCCCCCGCCGCGCGAGGCTCCGGCCCGCGTGCCACCGCCGCCGCCCGACGATGATTACGCGCTGCCGCCGCTGAACCTGCTGGACCGTCCGGCGCCGCTGGACAAGAAGGCGCTGGAGGCGTTGTGCCGCGAGAAGGCGTTCGTGCTGGAGCAGACGCTCAACGAGTTCCGGCTGGCGGTCGAAGTGGTCGCCATAGAAACGGGGCCCGTGATAACCGTTTTCGAGCTCAAACTCGCCCCCGGCATCAAGGTCAGCCAGATCGCCTCGTTGACCAACGACATGGCCCGGGCGCTCAAGGCGCCGGCGGTCCGCGTCGTGGCCCCGCTGCCCGGCAAGAGCACCATCGGCATCGAAGTCCCCAACGTCGACAAGGAGAAGGTGCGCGTCCGCGACGTGATGGAGCTGTCGGCGGCGCGGACGGAGCATTTCGCGATTCCGCTCTTCCTCGGAAAAGACGCTTCCGGCCAGCCGCTGGTCGCCGACCTGACGCGCATGCCCCACCTGCTCATCGCCGGCACCACCGGCTCCGGCAAGAGCGTCTGCGTTTCCAGCATCATTACTTCGATCCTGATGACCCGCCGGCCGACCGAGGTGAACCTGATCCTGATTGACCCCAAGGTCGTCGAGCTGGCGGCGTACAAGGACATCCCGCACCTCATCTGCCCCATCGTCACCGAGGTGACTCGCGCCGAGGCCATCCTCGATTGGGCCTCGACCAAGATGGATGAACGCTACGCCTTGCTGGCCGAGGCCGGCGTGAAGGACATCCGCTCGTACAACCGGCTGGGGCCAACGGTGCTGCGGGAGCGACTTCAGCCCTCGAACGACGAGGAAATGGCCAAGATTCCGGTGCGGCTGCCCTACATCGTCATCATGATCGACGAGCTTGCCGACCTGATGATGACCACGGGCAAGGAGGTCGAGTTCTACCTCTGCCGCATCGCCCAGAAGAGCCGCGCCGTCGGCATCCACCTCATCGTCTCGACCCAGCGGCCGCAGGCCAACGTCGTCACCGGCCTCATCAAGTCCAACCTGCCCAGCCGGATCGCCTTCCGCGTCTCGTCCCGGCTGGATTCGCGGATCGTGCTGGACCAGAACGGCGGCGAGGTGCTCATGGGGCAGGGCGACATGCTCTTCCTGCCGCCGGGCGGCTCCAAGCTCATTCGCGCGCAGGGCACGTTTGTGGACGACGACGAGCTACGGGCGGTCGTGCGCCACTGCCGCGAGCAGCGCAGCCCCAGCTTCCATCCCGAGCTGGTCCGCCTGCCGGGCGGCAATGGCGGTGGCGAGGGCACCGACCAGCGCGACGAGCTATTCGACCAGGCCGTGGACATCATTCTCGAAAGCGGGCGCGGCTCGGTCAGCCTGCTGCAACGCCGTCTTACCATCGGCTACGGACGGGCGTCGCGGCTGATCGACCAGATGTACGCCGCCGGCATCGTCGGCGAGTACAAGGGCAGCCAGGCCCGCGAGGTCATCGTCACGAAGGACGAGTGGGAGGCGATGCGGCGGCAGCGTGACACGGAGGAGCGTGCCGAGGCCGCCGAGGCCGCGGAGGGGGAGTAGCGGCGGTCTCCTCACTCCCCGCCCTTCCAGGGAGGGGTTGGGGGAGGGTAGACGTCCACGGCGTGCCTGCGGGTGAGCCGTGGCGGCACGAGGAGTTCGGTTGGGATGCGGGGGCCGGGGGCCGCGCGCGGCCCGCCCGGCCGGCACAACGCAGTGGAGAATGCCTGTGTGCGGGTGAACCGCGGACGTTGTGGCTTGACGCGCGCCGACGGGGGTTCTACGATCGGTGCCGGCGTCTGGCGGCGTGGAGTGCCTGCAATGGGGCTGTGCGAGCGGTGCAAGAAGGCCAAGGCGACCTTTCACCTGACCAACATCGAGCGGTCGGGGGCGAAGGTCGAGCGGCACCTGTGCGACCGCTGCGCCGCGGAAGAGGGGCTGCTCCAGACACCCAAGGCCACGGTCGACCTCAACGAGATCCTCGAGAACTTCGTCGCCAGCAGCAAGGCGGGGGCCGCCGAGCTGAGTCAGCTCGTCTGCGAGCACTGCGGCATCAGTTACGTCGAGTTCCGCAACCAGGGGCTGCTCGGTTGCGCCCGCGACTACGAGGCGTTCAAGGAGCCCCTGGGGCGACTGCTCGAACGCACGCACGACGGCGCCACCGAGCACACCGGCAAGGTCCCCAAGTCGCTGGGCACGGCCCCCCGCAAGCCGCACGCCGACCTCCGCCGCCTGAAGCGGCAGCTTGAGGAGGCGGTCGCGGCGGAGGACTACGAGCGGGCCGCCCAGTTGCGCGACCGCATTCGGGAGCTCGAACAGCCATGACCGCCCCCCTCGACGATGTCGTTCGGCACGCCGGGGAGTGGCTGCGCGGGGAGGGCCCGCTGCACGAGATCGTGATCTCGACGCGCGTCCGGCTGGCCCGCAATGTCCGCGACTTCCCGTTCCTGTCGCGGGCGGACGCCGACGTCCGCCGCGAGGTGGCCGAGACCGTCACGACGGCGGTGCGCCGCGCGCCGACGCTGCGGGACCTGGTACACATCGACGTGGAACACCTGGACGAGCTGGACCGTCTGCTGCTCGTCGAGCGCCACCTGATCAGCCGCCAGCACGCCGAGGGCACGGGCCCGCGGTGCGTGGCGTTCCGGCCCGACGAGGCCGCCGCCATCATGGTCAACGAGGAGGACCACGTCCGCATCCAGGTCATGCGCAGCGGGCTCCAGGTCGAGGCGGCCTGGGAGCAGATCAACGCCATTGATGACGCCATCGAGGAGCACCTGGACTACGAGTTCCACCCCCAGTACGGCTACCTGACGGCGTGCCCCACCAACGTCGGCACCGGCATCCGCGTGTCGGTGATGCTGCACCTGCCGGCGCTGCGGCTGACCAATGAGCTGGAGAAGGTTGGCCAGGCCGCCCGCGACATGAAGCTCGCCGTCCGGGGGTTGTACGGCGAGGGCACCGAAGCCCTGGGCGATTTCTTCCAGATCTCCAATCAGGTGACGCTCGGCCGCAGTGAGCCGGAGATCATCGACGATTTCAGCCACGTGGTGATCCCGAAGATTGTGGAGTACGAGCGGGCCGCCCGCGACGTGCTCCTGAAGAACCGGCCCGCCGCCCTGGACGACAAGGTTTGGCGGGCGATGGGGCTGCTCAAGAGCGCGCGGCTCATCAGCTCCACCGAGGCGATGCAGTACCTTTCGCACGTTCGCATGGGGCTGCACGTCGGCCGACTAAGCACCATTGATCTCCAGACGCTCAACGAGCTGTTCCTGCAAGTCCAGCCCGCCCATCTCCAGAAGCTGCACGGCGAACGCCTCACCGGCGAGCAGCGCAGCCTCGAACGCGCGGCCTTCATCCGCGCCCGGCTGAGCACGAACTGAATCAGCGTGCGCAATGTCGCGCCACCCGTATCGCAAGGCTCTGCCTTGCGACGGCGGCAAGGCGGAGCCTTGCCGCACGGCCCGCGGCGCGGGTTCGCGCCGGCTGATTCAGCGCCGGCGGGCCTTGCGGCGCGGTCGGGTCCAGCGTAAACCCGTTCTGCCACCAGCCACAGTGGTTGTGCCGAGACCCTGGGGGACGGGCCACCGGCCTGTCGGCGGACTTGGGGCACTGGTTCCCCAGTTCGTCCTTTGAGGAGACAGCCAGGAGCCACCAAGCCTGAACGAACCGGAGGAGTACGATGCAGCGTTCGATCTTGCCTCAGGCGATGTCACACGCCACCCGGGATCGCCGCGTGCGAGCACAACGGCGCAGGGCGGGAGGGCGAGGCTCCTGCCGAGCCGCGGCCCGCCAGGAGGCTCGCCTTCCCCGCTTGCGCCGCCGAATGGCGCGTGCTGATCTGGCCGTGTCGGCCGTAGTGGCCCTGCTGCTCGCCGGCGTGCCCGCCCGCGCCCAGACCACGGCCCCGGCGCTACCGACGACGCAACAGGCCCGCCTGACGGAGCAGGACCGGTCGATGCGCGCCCGCGCCGCAGAGCTCACGGCGCGCGGCGCCCGGTACCTGTTGGCCACCCAGGACAAAGACGGCGGCTGGGCGTCCGAGACCGGCCCCGGCGTCTCGTCGCTCGTGCTGAAAGCGCTCGTTCAGGAGCCGACCGTCGGCCCCAAGCATGAAGCCGTCCGTCGCGGCGTCGAGTTCGTGCTCCGCTTCCAGCGCGACGACGGCGGTCTCTACGCCGCCGAGGGGCTCCTGAAGAACTACGAAAGCAGCGTCGCGCTGTCGATGCTCGCGGTCCTCAAAGACCCTGCATACGGCGCCCAGGTCGCCGCCTTGCAGCGCTTCCTCAAGGAGAACCAGTGGGACGAGGGCGAGGGGAAATCGCCGGACGATCCGTTCTACGGCGGCGCGGGCTACGGCCGGCACAAGCGGCCCGACCTGTCGAACACACAGATGATGTTGGAGGCCCTGAAGGACAGCGGCCTGCCGCCGGACGACCCCGTGTACAAGAAGGCCCTGGTGTTCATCCAGCGGTGCCAGATGGTGGGGGAATACAACGACCAGCCGTACGCGAAGGGCTCCACGCAGGGTGGGTTCATTTACACCCCGGCGGCCGGCGGCGAGAGCAAGGCGGGGACGGTCGTCGTGGACGGACGGGACGAGCTACGGTGCTACGGCTCGATGACGTACGCCGGCCTCAAGAGCATGTTGTACGCGGGGCTGACGCGGAGCGACCCGCGCGTGCAGGCCGCGCTCGCGTGGATTCGGCGGCACTGGACGCTGGAGTTCAACCCGAACATGCCCGAGGCGCAATCGCGCGAGGGGCTTTACTACTACTACCACGTGTTCGGGCGGGCGCTGGGGGCCTTCGGCGAAGCCGTGATTGAGGACCAGGCCGGGCGGGAGCACGTGTGGCGCCACGAATTGGTGGAACAACTGGCCCGCGCGCAGAAACCCGATGGGCAGTGGGTCAACGAGGCCGATCGCTGGATGGAGGGGTTGCCGGCCCTGACGACGGC
>CAYWYJ010000085.1:7908-17456 GCA_964462635.1 uncultured Planctomycetales bacterium | reverse complement strand
GGTCTCCATCTGGTCGCGCAGGGACGATCCGCCCTCGCCGGCGGCGGCAGGCGTCGCCTCGGCCGCGGCCCGCTGCTTGCGCGTGGGCAGACGGTTGAGGCGGTCTTTGAGAATGTCGAACATCCGCTCCATCGGGGCGTTAAGCTGCTCGAGTTCGGCCGCGACCTTCTTCTTCTCCTCGTCGTCCTTGGCGGCCTTCAGCTTGGTCTCCACCGCGTTGATGCGGGAGATTTTGCCCTTCAAGTACCGGTCGCGCAACGTCGTCTGATCGCGCAGGTAGCGATGAGCAAGGTTCCGCTGCCCTTCGTCAAGCTGGTAACGACGAATGAAGTCCTCCACGTACTGCGCCCAGGCGTCCTTCGCCGCCGGCTTCTCGGCCGACTTGGTCTTCTGATCCGGATTGGCAACCACGGTTGGACTGGCCACCCCGTCGCCCGTGACGTCGCTCACGGCCGGCACTTCGCCCGTCTCCGACGGCAGCCCCATGGCCGTGTTCTTCGCCACTTGCGCCTCGCGTTCCAGCCGTTCCCGCCGCTCCCTCTCCTTGTTCTTGAACTGCTCGCTCCGCGGCCACTCCGAGCGCCAGTCGTATCCGCCACGGCTCCACGTCTCGAGCCGCTGGTTCATGTAATTGGTGCCGACCCGGAACGCGGCCATCTGCCCATCCACGAGGATGCGCTGCTCGTCCGTCAGATACGTCCCCATGTCCTCGACGGTGTCTTCCACCATCGTGGTGAACTCGCCGAACAGCGGCTTGGCCCGGCGCGCCCAGTCGGCCACCTCCTGCGGCGCCGGCGGGTCGTTGCCCATGATCGCTTCGATCCACTGATTGGTCAGGGTTTGCAGTTCGGCGCGGTTGTCCTGCAACCAGCGCGGAAATCGGTCGCGCAACAGCTCGCGGGTGTTCTCCAACTGCGCGTCGTCGAAGCCGTACTCCTTGGCCATCTCCTCCGTGATCCGATCGATGAACAAACCCATCATCCTCTCGGTGGGCCAGAAGCCCGCCGGCGGATACTCTCCACCGGGCGGTGACCCCGGGGGGGGACCGCCGAAGTTCTGGCCGACGGCCGTCGCGGCCAGCGCGGCCCACGGCACGATTCGCAGCAGTGTCCGAGTGCGTGTCATGTTCAGCCTCCGCCCGGCCGGCCGGGCGCCATCGGGACTACGCAGCGGCCGGTTCCGCCCCCTTCCGACACCGCCGCCTCCGCCGTCCACAATCCAGATTGTACGTACGGGGGGGCGTTGTCCAGTACCCCGCGGACGTTTCGGTCGCTTGGTACAGTTTTACACGAAAGCCGACGGCCGGTTGCCGGGTTGGAAAACCGCCGGCGGATGCGGGACAATGCCGCGGCCATGATGCGTACGATCCCTGTCCGCGTGCTCGTGATTGACGATGATGAGGCGGTCGGCCGTCGCCTGGGGGGGTGGTTGCGCGAGGCCGGGTTTGACGTTACGACGTTTACCCGTCCCGACGAGGGCCTGGTTCACGCCGCCCGCGCCCCCGGCCCGGTCGCGCTCGTGGACCTGCACCTTGCGGGGGCGGACGGGCTGGAGACCATCGCGTCGCTGCGCGTTGTGGCGCCGCAGACCCGGGTGATCGCGTTGAGCGCGTTCCCGGACGTGCCGCAGGTCGTGGCCGCGGTGCGCGCCGGAGCGCGGGACTTGCTGGAAAAGCCCATACAGCGGGAGTCGTTGCTCGCCGCCCTCGACCGCCAGCTCGCCGAGACCGGCCTGCACATCCGCGACGAGGAAGACTTCAACCGTCGCCTGGGGGCGCGCCTGCGCACCGTGCGCACGGAGCGGGAGCTGACCCTCGGCGATGTCGCTGAGCGCTGCGGACTCACCGCCGCGCAGCTTTCGCAGATCGAGCTCGGCAAGAGCGCCACCTCGACGTGGAGTCTGGCGCGCATCGCGGCGGCGCTGGAAACTCCGCTGGACAGGCTACTGGCCTCGTTGTGAGCGGTCCCGGTCCGGAGCACTGCGTGCCTGCCCGCACCCGCCTGGTCGTCCCCATCACCAGCGACGAGCCGCCGTTGGCTCAGCAGGCGGCTGCCGCTCGCGCGGCGGGCGCCGACCTGGTCGAGCTGCGTCTCGACTGCCTGCGGGATTGGGCGGTCGTGGAGCAGCTTATCGCGGCAGGGTCGCCGTTGCCGGTGATCCTGACGCTGCGCTCCGCGGACGAAGGGGGCCACTGGACCGGCACGGAAGCCGAGCGTCTCGGCGCCCTCACGCGCCTGGCACGCCGGGGCCCCGCCTACGTGGACGTGGAGTATTCCGCTTGGCGCCGCTCGGCGGCCGTGCGAAGCAAACTCGGCGAGGTGTGCGACCTGCACGTCAGGTCCGACGCGCGTCGTTCGCGCGCAGAGCGGGGGGCGGGGGCGAGGTGCGGGCTGGTTCTCTCGCGTCACGACCTGCGCCGGCCGCCGCGAAATCTGCCCGCCGTTTGCGATCGCCTGACCGCGACGCCGGCGGACGTGGTGAAGATCGTGGCGGCGGCCCGCGACGCGACGGATGCGTGTCGGATGCTGGCGGAGCTGGAACGCTGGCGCGGGCGGCGCGACGTAGTCGCCCTGTCGCTGGGCGACGCCGGTTTGGCGACGCGCGTTCTGGCGGCGAAGTTCGGCGGCGCGCTGACGTTTGCGTGCCTCGATCCGCGCCACGCCTCCGCCCCGGGTCAACCGACGGCACGCGAGCTGCGCGAGACGTACCGCTGGGAGAGCATCAGTGCGCGTACACGCGTCTATGGAGTGGTGGGGTGGCCGCTGGCGCATTCGCTGGGCCCGCGCGTTCACAACGCCGCGATGGCCGCAACTGGCGTGGACGGCGTCTACGTTCCCTGGCCGGTGCGGCCCGGCTATCGGGCGCTGGCGCGGTTTCTCGATACGGTGACGGCGCACCCGGAACTGGGGGTTATGGGACTCAGTGTCACATCGCCGCACAAGGAAAATGCATACCGGTGGCTACGTCAGCGCGGGCACAAGGTGCACAGTGCCGCCGCCGCCTGCCGCGCGGTCAACACCCTCGTACGTCGCTCCACGTGCGGCTGGGAGGGGGACAACACCGACGTGCAAGGTGTCCGCGAAGCCTTCGATCGAACCGGGTCCGGCCTTCTGGACGGCCGGCGCGTAGCGGTGCTTGGCGCGGGCGGTGCCGCCCGCGCCGCAATCGTGGCGGTGCGGCATCACGCGCGTCTCATAACGGTCTACGCCCGATCACCGCACCGGGCCCGCCGTCTGACTCGTGAGTTCGCGTGCCGCGTTGAGGCGTGGGGAGACCGCGAATGGCTAGTTGCGGACGTGCTGATAAATGCCACGCCGATCGGGCAGTGGCCCGACGTCGACGCCACGTCCGTGCCGGAGCGCGTTCTCAAACCAGGGATGGTGGTCTTCGATGCAGTTTACCAGCCGCGCGCGACCAGGCTGCTGACGGCGGCGGAGAAGCGGGGGTGTCGGGTAGTTTACGGTGACGAGATGTTTATCGGGCAGGCCGCCGCGCAGTACGAGCAGTGGCAGCGGGTCGCAGCGCCGCGTGACGCGATGTGGGCGGCATTATCGGATGCGCGCGCGGAATCGGCGGGATCCTCGTCGTCTTAACTCGTTCGTCGATGCGGTGACTGCCCACCTTCCGGCTCCTGGGCGACCCCGGCTTTGCCCAGTGTGAAGGAATTTTTTGCCTGCGGCCCCCCCCGTATTGAAACCTTTAGGTGTCGTTCTCCCGCTCGTCTGTCCCGGGTGAACGGCGCCTCACGAAGCGACGTGAGGCGGGGGATTACGGGACGCAGCTTCCAGAGGGCAGCATCGTGGGCACCGCCGGGCATCCGCCCGGGCTGTCCGGAGTGGGTAGGTTTTGGATGGGAAATGTCTCGCACGGAGGCGAAGGGTTCTTGGCGATCTCCGGGACTTCCGGAGACGCGCGGAGGAAAAGAGATGAAAGCGCTTGTCAACCGCATGCGGCAGTTCCTGGTGAACGAGGATGGGCCTACCGCGACCGAGTACGCGGTCATGTTGGCCCTGATTATCGTGGCGTGCATCGCGGCCATTACCGCGCTGGGCAGCGCGCTGCGGACCACGTTCAACAACATTGCCGACCAGATGCCGGCCGGGACTCCGGGCTAAGCCGGGGACGGCGGCGCGGTCGCCTCGACCGAGAGCCATCGGGCGGCGGCACCGCGGCCTGCGGTTGCCGCCGCCTCTCTTTCTCGCCTCACCCCCCGGAACGTCCGATGTTACTGGGGGCCGCCGAGGAGCAGACCGGCGGGCCGGAAAAGGGCCGCGAAAACGGCCTGAAAAACGCTGATGAGTGAACTGGCGGCACATTACTGGCACGTGACGTTCGCCGTATTGGTCCCGGGCATCCTGTATGCCTCGTGGATCGACTACTCCCAACGGCGCGTCCCGAACTGGCTCAACGCGGCCCTGGCCGTGTCGGGCCTGGTCGTGCAGGGACTGGCCTTTGGGTGGTGGACGGCGGGGGAAGAGGGGCCGCGCGGCGGCGTGGGGTGGGGTCTGTCGGGTATGGGGGTGGGATTCGGACTTCTTATCGTACCTTGGCTGATGCACGCGATGGGCGCGGGAGACGTCAAGCTGATGGCCGCGATCGGCTGCTGGCTGGGCCCGTGGCTCACGCTGCTCGGTTTCACGGCCGGGGGGCTCCTGGGTGGGCTGGTGGCCGTGGTGATGATCTACACCAGCGGCCGGACGGTGCATGCCCTGACGAACCTGCAAACGATCCTGCACAAGATGCGGCGCCTCGAGACCGCCTTCGGCGAGTACGGCGGGGCGCGCACGTTCGGTGACACGAGCCAGCTTCTTCCGTACGGCGTCCCGCTGACGGCGGGGACGATCGGCGTGTTGTTGACCTACTACGTCGGAGGTTGGCTGCCATGAAACGCGGAAGGAGAAGGTGGCTGGGCCGGGCGGCGGCGGCGGTCGAGCTGGCGATCGTCACCCCGATTCTGCTGACCATGCTGTTCGGCATCATCGAGTACGGGTGGTTGTTCACGGTGCGCCAGGCGTTGACGACCGCGGCGCGCGAGGGGGCGCGGACGGCCGCGCTGCCCGGCTCGCGCATCAGCGACGTCGAGTCGCGCGTTTCGGACTACATGCGGACGCTGGGGCTCACCACGTACACCACCGACGTCACCGTGGATGAGTACAACAACCCCACGGGCGACGTGACGGTCTCGGTCCCCTACGCGGACGTGACGCTGGTGGGGTGCTACTTCGGCGGCCCCCCCAGCGGCAACATCACCGCGAGCTGCTCCATGCGCAAAGAGGGGATTGACTGACCGCGGTCGCCGCCGACGTGACCCCGCTGCGCCGGGGCCGGCGGCCGACCGCACGGGGCGGGACGGAGGAGAAGGGACACGGACAGCGGCGCGCCGGGGCGCGCCAGGGTCCGCCCGCGACGGGCCCTTCCGAGTTCGGCGGCTTGCCGGCGTCGGCGTGGCGCCACGCAAGGATGGATGACCATGAACGTGAAAGCCCTGTTACCGCTGGTCGCCGGCCTGGGGATCGGGGGCCTGGCGCTGTTCCTGGGGATCAACACGCTGAAGAACGCCCGCGCTTCGCAACGTCCCACGCCCAAAGTGAAAATCTGGGCCGCCGCCGCCGACCTCCCCCGCGGCACCGAGATCAAGGAAGAGATGCTCCAGGCCCTGTCCTTCCCGACGGAGCTGGTGCCCAAGGGCGCGTTCAAAGAGAAGACCCAGCTCGTCGGCCGCGTGCCGCAGATCGTGGCCCCCGGCGGGCTGCCGATCCTCGAAACCATGCTTGCCCCGCCCGGCACGCGCCCGGGCATCTTCGTCAAACCCGGCTATCGCGCCGTCGCCGTCAAGATCGACTCCGGCTCGGGCGTGGACTACCACCTCGAACCCGGCCGCTTCGTGGACGTCGTCGGCTCCTTCAAGGTCCGCCGCAACAACCGCAGCGAGACCATCGCCAAGACCATCGTCGAGAACGCCGAGTTGGCGGCGGTCGGACCGCGGCTGAGCCCGTCGGGCACGGACGAGGACGGTGCCACGCGGGCCCGCACCGTGCGGGCGGTCACCCTGTTCGTCAAGCCGGAGCAGGTCAAGACCCTGCTCCTGGCGGAACAGCAGGGGCGCATCAAGCTTTCTCTGCGGGGCCTGGAAGACCAGGAACCCGCCAATGACAACGAGTGGGTCAGCGACCTGGAGATGATGGGGCAGGCGGCGCCGGAGAAGTCCGCGCCGCCCGCCGTCGCGGCCGCGTCCGAGCCGCCGCAACCGTCGGCCCTGAGCTGGCTGGGGAGCCTGCTGGCCAGTGCGGCGGCGCGGCCCGGACCGGCGACCACGCCCGAGGCCGTGGTGCCGCCGTGGGTGCTGCGAATCTACCGGGGCCCGCGGGAAGAGGTGATTCAGTTCCGCAGTCGGGATTCGTCGGACCGTGTTGTTTCCGCGGGGCGGGGATTCGTGGGGGACCGGGAGGAAGGAACTGGGAACCGGGAACAGGTAACGACCCCCGCCGCGGCGCCCGCGCCAGACAGCGCCCCGGCGAGCGGGGACATCGAGTTCGAGCCTGAGGAGCTCTCCGAATGAACCGGCATAATCGCAACCATCGGGAACAGGGACCGGGGAACTGGGCACAGGGAGCGGCGTCCCGGCGGGCCCGGATCGGGATCGGGCTCGTGGCCGTCGCGTGGCTGGGCGTGTGGCCGGCCGCGGCGCAGGAGCCGCCGGCGGTGCAGATCAGCGTGCGGCCGATGCAGGCCCAGGCCCAGATGATCTCGGTCCCGGTCAATCAGGGTGTGCTGGTCGATTTCAACGTGCCCGTGCGCGAGGTCCGGGTGGCCAACCCGGAGGTCGCCGACGTGACGGCGACCGCGCCGCGGCAGATTCTCATCAACGGCAAGTCGTACGGCACGACGCAGCTCCTGGCCACCGTGGACGGGGGACAACAGCAGACGTTCACGGTCGCGGTGGACCTGGACCTGGAGCGGCTCCAGGCCAGCGTGCGTTCGATCGTGCCGCGGGCCAAGGTGCAGGTGTCGGCGCTGCTCGACTCGGTCGTGGTGAGCGGGACGGTCCCGGACACGGAGTCGGCCGAACGCATCATGCAGGTGGCCGAGGTGTACTCCAAGAACGTCATCAACCACATGACGGTCGCGGGGGTCCACCAGGTCCTGCTGCGTTGCACCGTCGCCGAGGTCAACCGGGCCGCGACGCGCCGGCTGGGTTTCAACGGCTGGATGGCGGGAGATGACTTCCAGGATGTCTTCGCCGTCAGCCAGATCGGCGGCATCAACCCGGTCAACATCGGCGCGACCAGTGGGGCCGCGGCGACCGGGCGCATCCCCTTCGCCACCGGCGAGATGGGCCTGACGGCGACGCCCACGCTGAGCCTCGGGTTCCCGCGCATACAGATGCAGATCTTCATTCAGGCCTTGCGCGACAACGGCCTGCTCCAGGTGCTGGCCGAGCCGAACCTCGTCACCGTCAGCGGTCAGGAGGCCAATTTCCTGGCCGGCGGCGAGTTCCCGATCCCCGTGCAACAGCGGGATTCGGTGACCGTCGAGTTCCGCGAGTTCGGCGTCCGGCTGCGCTTCACCCCGACGGTCGTCAGCGACGACGTGATCCGGCTGCGCGTGGCCCCCGAAGTCAGCGAACCGGACTTCAGCACCGCCGTGCGGATCGGCGGCTTCGCCGTGCCCGGGCTCATCCAGCGCCGCGTCGAGACCGTGGTCGAGATCGGCCCGGGGCAGACGTTCGCCATCGGCGGGCTGCTCAGCGAAAAGACGCGCGCCACCAGCAGCAAGGTGCCGGCGCTCGGCGACCTGCCGGTGCTCGGCGCGCTCTTCCGCTCGGTCGAGTATCAAGCGAATGAAAGCGAGCTGGTCGTGCTCGTTACGCCGGAGCTTGTGGCGCCCCTGAACCCTGGGCAAGTCGTGTACGTGCCGGGGACGGACCATCTGCGGCCCAACGATTGGGAGCTGATGGCGCTGGGGCAGTTGGAAGGCAAGCCGCTGCCGGGCCAGGCGGCGCCGTCGCCGCGGGCGCGGCCGGCCTGGCCGGCGCAGTCGGCGGAATTGTACGGTCAACCCGCCGCCGCCCGGTTGCACGGTCCGATCGGGCCGGCCGGCGGCGAGGAAGGAACGTAGACATGGTGCCAGGGAACCGGGAACAGGGAAAAGGGAACAGGGGCCGGGTGACCGGCTTTCCCGTTCCCCGTTCCCTTTTCCCCGTTCCCTAAGAACGAGGTTGCTTTGTGTGGCGTGAGGTTTGTCACGGTGCGGAGGTAGGAAGATGCAAACGTTGAGGCGAAATCCGAGGAAACGGTTGCGGCGGGCGGCCGTCGTGGCGCACGTCGCGGTCTGCTCCACTGTCATCCTGGGCATGGGCGCCCTGGTGCTGGACATCGGGTCGGCGTACACGACGCAGACCGAGCTCCAGGTCGCGGCCGATGCCGCGGCCCTGGCCGCCGCCGCCGAATTGTCCGGCGCCGGCGAGGGCGATCCGTTCGAGTTGGCCATTGTCGCCGCGAACGAGTATGCGCGGCGCAACCCGGCCCGCGGCGAGCCGCTGGCGGTGTTGGCCGGTGATGTCGAGTTCGGCCGGGCGGTCCTGAACGCGGCGACGGGGAAGTTTGACTTCGAGCCGTCGGCCGGCGGCGTGGACGCGGTGCGGGTCACGGTCCACCGGCAGCAGGACATGGGCGAAGTCGAGGTGCCGTTCCTGTTCGCCCCGGTCCTGGGGCGTTACGGGATGCAGCTCGACGCCCGAGCGGCCGCCGTGCTCATCCCGCGCGACATCTCGGTGGTAATCGACTTGTCGAACTCGATGGGCTACGACACCCAGCTCCGGTACTGGAACCGGGCCGACGGCGGGTACAGCAACCTGCGCGACTTCTGGTGCGCGCTGGACGGTCCCGAGCCGGACAAGCCGTACATCCCGGCCTCGGCGACCAACGTGGACCAGACCGAGTACGAAGCGGACACCGGGCCGACGTACGGCTACATGACGAACTGGGGTAGCCAGCTCCATCCGGCGAGCTACAACGCCAGCACGGACCCCGGGCTCTGGTACATCCGCAAATCGCAGTTGACCAGCGTGCCGGTCATCACCTCGTTGTTGACCGACACGGGCTACACCGCCGACGAGCGGACGGCCCTGCTGTCGGGATCACTCGACGGAACCACGTCGCACTGGCGGAACCGCTGCGGCGTGCTGCTGGGCTTGGCCCAGTGGCGCAGCGGCAAGCCGGGCGGCGCGTTCCCGGGCGGCGGCAACGGCGACAATGTCCTCAACGACAACGAGGTGTCGTGGCTGGCGTCGCCGGCGTATGCCGTCGACTGGAACTGGAAGACGTACGTCGACTGGGTCCAGTCGCAATCCAATGCGACGTTCAAGTACCGCTACGGGCTGAAGACCTTCTGCGATTTCCTGCTGAACGATCGTCCCCGGTACAACCAGACGAACGTGAAGTGGGCCACGCCGGAGCAGCCGCTGCGGGCCGTCAAGGACGCTGTCTGGACCATGACCAACGTCATCGAATCGCTCGAGAGCCTGGACCACATGGCGCTGGAGACGT
>CAYWYJ010000085.1:0-7898 GCA_964462635.1 uncultured Planctomycetales bacterium | reverse complement strand
CAAGTGGCCAACACGTTGTATCACCGGCAGGCCGGACACCGCGACGTGTACACGAACATCGGCGCGGGCTTGTCGCGGGCCTACACGGAGCTCACCAGCAGCCGGGCCCGCAGCGCCGCGGCGAAGGTCATCGTGCTGATGTCGGACGGTGTGCCCAACTACGACGAGTATGGGCAGTACAACGAATCCGGTGCGCGCGCCTATGCCTTGCGGATGGCCCAACAGGCCGCGGACGAGGGCATGATGATCTACACCGTCAGCGTCGGTTACCAATCGGACCGGCCGCTGATGCAGGAGATCGCCACCATCGGCCGCGGGCAGGAGTTCTATGCCGCCGGTAACCCGGAAGAGTACACCCAGGAACTGGAGATGATTTTCCGGTCCCTGGGCGGCAAGCGTCCGGTGGCCTTGATCGAGTAATCGCGCGACCGGCGGCGGGCGCCTGGGCGCGCGCCGCGCCGGCCCGCTGAACCTCAACGCCGTCTTCTCCGCCGGACGACGGGCGGCCATCGGCCCCGTCGTCCGGCGGCCCCCGACCGCGACGGGGTCGGGCGGGCGGCGGCGGTGGTAGAGAATGGAGACCGGCAGCCTTGAGCAAGCCCGTGCGGGTCATCGTCGTCAATGCCGACGAAGAGGCCGCGCCGGAGCTGCGCGCCCTGCTGCTGTCCGTCGAGGGCGTCAAGATCGTCGCCGAGGTCGATGAACCCCTGCTCCTCACCCAGGCCCTGAACCAATTCCCCGCCGAAGTGCTCCTGCTGCACCTCGATCCGCACCCGGCGGCCACGCTCGATGTGGCGGCCCCCCTGGTCGCCGAGCGAAAAGACCGTCTGACGGCCATCGGGATGACCGAGGACCGCGATGCGGAGCTGGTCGTCCGCGCCATGCGGGCCGGCTTGCGCGAGTTCCTGTGGAAACCGTTTCCGCCGGAACAGCTCACCGACATTCTGCGCCGGGTTTCCAACGAGGCCCCGACGGGCGGGCAACGCGCGGGGCGCCTGATCCCGGTGGTCGGCTGCTGCGGGGGCGTGGGGGCGACGACGATCGCGGCCAACCTGGCGGTCGAGCTGGCCAAGCTGGAGGACTGGGGCGGCGAAGGGCAGCGGCCGAAAGTGGCGCTGGTCGACCTGGACTTCCGGTTTGGGCAGGCCGCGATGTTCCTGGACGCGCAGCCGACCTACACGATCGCCGAGCTGTGCGACACGCCCGAGCACATCGAGGCGCAGATGATCGAGCGCGTCGTGGTCAAGCACGCCACCGGCGTCCACGTGCTGGCGCATCCGCCGGACATCGAGCAGGCCGAGCGGATCAGTGCGGCGCAGTGCGCGGGGGTGCTGGCCGCGATGTTGGAGCAATACGACTTTGTGGTGGCCGACGGCCCCGTCCGCTTCGACCCCTCGGCCCGCGCCGTCTTTGATATGACCGACATTTACCTGCTCGTGCTGCAACTCCTGGTACCGCCGGTGCGCAACGCCGACCGGTTGCTGAATGAGCTGCGGCGCGGGGGGTACAACGTGGAGCAGGTGCGGCTGGTGTGCAACCGGGCGGGGCGCGAGGCGGGCTATCTGGAGCCGGGGGACGTGGAGACGACGCTGGGCCGCAAGCTCGACTGGAGCCTGCCCGACGACTGGAAGACGGCCAGCACGGCGATCAACGTGGGCAGCCCGCTGGCGGAGTTCGCGCCGCGGTCGAAGTTGCGGGCGGCCATCCAGCAGATGGCCCAGGACCTCGCCAGTCGCCCCGTGGCCGAGTCCGCCCCGTCGGCCGAGAAGGCCGCCGGCGATGGGGCGCGCAAAGGGCTGTTCTCGATCTTCAGCGGCTAGGGGGTCGGGCAGGGCCCGGCCGCGCGTGCGGTGCCGCCAGATCGAGTTGATAGGAGGACGCGATGGGTTTGTTCACCAAGAAGCCGGCCGAACCCGGCCCGGACGGCGGCGAAGCCGCGCCGAGTGGCGCTGCCCCGACGCCGGCCGGGACGCCTCCCCCGCCGCCGCCGCCGCGCTCCACACCCAAGGAGCCGGCCGCGGCCAACCCGGCGGGGAGCGGCCGAGGTCCCGCCCGTGGTCCCGAGACGACGGGGACCGCCACCGCCACGGTGGCCCCTCCCCGGCCCCCCGCGCCGCCGCGGCCGACGGCGCCGGCGGAGCGCAAGCGGCGGGACGCCGTCGCGGACGAGCGGACGCGCAAGTTCCAGGATCTGAAGGCGGAGATTCACCGCAAGCTGGTCGAGCAGCTCGACATGACCAAGCTGGCGGCGAACGCGACGGAGGAAATCCGCGAGCAGGTCCGCCAGATCGTCACGGCCCTGTGCGAGGAATCCAACTCGGTCCTTAACTTCAACGAGCGGCAGCGGCTGGCGCAGGAAATCCTGGACGAGACCTTCGGACTCGGCCCGCTGGAGTCGTTGCTGGCCGACCCGCAGATTTCGGACATCCTCATCAACGGGCCGCGGCAGGTGTACGTTGAGCGGGCCGGCAAGCTCTCGCTCACCGACGTGAAGTTCAAGGACAACGGCCACCTCCTGCACGTCATCGACAAGATCGTGTCCCCGCTGGGCCGCCGTTGCGACGAAGTCTCCCCGATGGTCGACGCCCGACTGAAGGACGGCAGCCGCGTCAACGCCATCATCCCGCCGCTGGCCATCGACGGGCCGACGGTGTCGATCCGGCGTTTCGGCACCGACCCGCTAACGTGGGACGACTACATCCGCTTCCGTTCCTGCTCACCGGAAATGGTCGAGTTCCTGCGGGCGTGCGTGCTGTCCGGGCTGAACATCCTGATTGTTGGGGGGACGGGCTCGGGCAAGACGACCCTGCTCAACAACCTGTCCATGTTCATCCCGGAAGACGAGCGCATCGTCACGATCGAGGACGCCGCCGAGCTCCAACTCCGCCAACCGCACATTGTGCGCCTCGAAACGCGTCCCGCGAACATCGAGGGCAAGGGCCGCATCACCATCCGCGACCTGTTGATCAACGCCCTGCGCATGCGGCCCGACCGGATCGTGGTCGGCGAGTGCCGCGGCGGCGAGACGCTGGACATGCTCCAGGCCATGAACACGGGCCACGAAGGCTCCATGACCACCATCCACGCTAACAGCACGCGCGACGCGGTCCAGCGCGTCGAGACGATGGTCATGATGTCCGGCTTCGAGCTGCCGACACGGGCCATTCGCCAGCAATTCGCGTCCGCCGTCAACGTCATTGTCCAGGCGGCCCGGCTTACCGGCGGGCCGCGCAAGATCGTCTCGGTCACCGAGGTCCAGGGGATGGAAGGCGACGTCGTCACCATGCAGGACATCTTCAAGTTCGAGCAGGACGGCGTCGGCAAGGACGGGAGGGCGTACGGACGCATCGTCTCGACCGGCGTGCGCCCGGGGTTCCTGGACCGCCTCAAGTCCTCGGGGGCCGTGATCGACCACGAGTGGTTCATCGCCCGCGACCTGGTCGTGGACGACGAGGGCTGATGCCATGCCTGCGGCCTATTCCACCTGCTGGGGCCCCGTCCTGACGACCCTCGCGGCCGGCGGCCTCACACAGACCGTCCTGTTGATCGTCCTGCCGCTGGCCGGCTCGGTGCTGCTGGCGTACGGCATGTTCAACGTCGTCTACGACCTGCGCACCAGCCAGCGGCGCAAAGTGGTCGACCGGCTCCGCGGCGGCCGGGCGCGCCCCCGCGCGGGCGAGGACCACCTGGACCTCGAGAACCTGCGCAAGCAGACGGTCGAAGCCACCGGCACGCTGGCGCGGGCCTTCACGCGCCTGCACCTCACGGCCCGCTTGCAGCGCGTCCTGGAGCAGGCCAACGTCAACTGGTCCGCCGCCCAGACCCTGGTCAACCAGACCGCCTTCGCCAGTCTGGCCCTGGCCGTCCTGCTCGTCTTGAAGGCCGGCCTGGTAGTGGCCATCGGCGTGCCGGCGGCCATCTACATCCTGCCGCTCCTGGTGCTGGTGCGGCGGCGGAACAAGCGGCTCAAGCGGCTCACCGCGCAACTGCCGGACGTGTTCGAGCTCTTGTCGCAGGCGCTACGGGCCGGCAACTCGCTGGCCAGCGCCATGCAACTGGTGGCCAAGGAACTACCGGACCCGGCGGGGACCGAGTTCGGCCGGGTGTTCCACGAACAGAACCTCGGTCTGAAGATCGAGGACGCCCTGCGGAACATGGCCGACCGGGTCGGGCTGCTGGACGTCCGGTTCTTCGTGACCGCGGTCCTGATCCAGCGGCAGGTGGGCGGCGACCTGGCCGAGGTGCTCGACAAGATTGGCGCCGTCATCCGCGAGCGGATCCAGCTCTTTGGCGCCGTGCAGGCCCTGACGGCCGAGGGGCGGCTGTCCGGCTATGTGCTGCTCGGCCTGCCCGTGCTGGTCTTCGTCGTGCTGATGTACATCAACCCCCGCTACATGAGTGTGCTCGTGACCGATCCGCAGGGCAAGATGATCCTGACCATGGCGGTTGTCATGCAACTGATGGGCTGGGCGATGATCAAGAAGATCGTGAACATCAAGGTGTAGGCAAGAAAGGAAGAAGGAAAAAGGAACAAGGGAAAAAAAGCAGCGCCGGCCGCGCCCGGCGCGACACGCGGCGCGGCGTGACCATTGTATATTCTTCCTTTTTCATTCTTACTTGTTCCTAAGGAGTCTGGACGTGGATGCCAACCTGTGGACGCTCGGCTTGCTGGGCCTGCTGGCCGCGGGCCTGGTTATCTACAGCCTCCTGCCCCGCAAGGGCGAGGAACGCGACGCCGTCAAACGCCGGCTGAAGGGCCGCCGCGGCGTCAACGAGGAGGCGGAAATCCGTGCCCAGGCCCGCGAGTCGGCCGCCAGTGAGATCGTCCGCAAGGCGGCGCCCGCGTTGTCGCGCCTGGTCATGCCCACCAGCGACGCCGAGCAGACCAAGCTCCGCTTGAAGCTGGCCAACGCCGGCTTCCGGCACCCGCAGGCCCAGATGACCTTCCTGGCCAGCAAGACCATTCTCGCGGTCGTGGGGCTCGTGCTCGGGCTCGTCGGCGGGCTCAGCAGTGACCTGAAACTCACGTCCCTGCTCGGTCTGGTCGCCCTGTGCGCCGGCGGTGGACTGATGCTGCCGGACTTCTGGCTCGGGCTGGCCGCGAGCAGTCGGCGGGAGAAGATTCGCCACGGATTGCCCGACACGCTCGACCTGCTGGTCGTTTCCGTGGAAGCCGGACTTGCCCTCGACGCCGCCCTCAAGCGCGTCGGCGAAGAAATGGCCCCGGTCCACCCCGAGCTGTCCGAGGAAATGCGGATCGCCACCATGGAAGCCCAGATGGGCCTCCGCCGGCAGGAAGCGCTGGAGAACATGTCCCGCCGCGCCGGCGTGGACGAGGTCCGCAGCCTGGTCTCGGTCATCGTGCAGGCCGAGAAGTTCGGCACCAGCATCGCCCGCGCCCTGCGCAACCAGGCCGACGCCCTGCGCGTGAAGCGCCGCCAGGTCGCCGAGGAGAAGGCCCAGAAGACCGCCGTCAAACTCATGATCCCCCTGGTGCTGTTCATCTTCCCGGCGATCGCGGTGGTCGTGGCCGGCCCGGCCGCCATCAGTGCGCTGCGTGCCTGGCAGCACAACGCGGCCCTCGGCGGCGGCTAACAGCCCGGTCAGGAAACTGTTGCGCTCGACTCGGTGATCCAGCGCTACGGTTTCTCAACAGAGGGCCAAATGGGTATTCACGGTCGTGCGACATGGGAGGGCGAGGCTGTCTCCTGCGGCGACCCTGCCGGCCTGCCGAGCCGCGGCTCGCCGGGAGGCTCGCCCTCCCGATTGGCGTCCCACGATCCTGAATGGCTGTTCAGCCCCCCGGGGCCCGGGCCCCTCGGCCCCGTGACCCCTCTCTCCCCCTCGCGCTGCGCCCCTCCCCCAACCCCTCCTCGCCACAGCGAGTCGCCCTCGCCGCGGCGAGTCTCGTTCGCCACAGCGAATTTCGCCGCAGGCGGACCTGTGGCGGACGGGGCGACCTGAGAGGGAGGGGGGTCAGGGGACAGCTTCCCCCGTCACGGCGTGATCGCGGTCGGCGTCGGCACCGGGGGCACCAGCAATTCCGGAATGCCCGTACCCAGGGTGTTCAGCAGCGATCGCCGCCAGGTGCTGCTGTCGTTGTTGCCGCGGAGAATCCGGGCGCGGTAATCGGACACCGGGTCATACATCGCGGTTACGCCGAACGGCCCGATGCGGATGTTCTGCGCGGCCCACTGGCGGAAACGCGTGTCGAGCGTATGCGGCACGTCGAGCAGGTCGCCCGGCAGCAGATCGAAGTCCGGGGCGCGCCCCGCCAGCACGTCGGCAATGGCCACCTTCGTCCGCACCTGGCGGCCGTCCGGCAGCCGCCGCCACAAGGTCGCCTCCTGCGGGTCGAGGAAGTCGGGCAGTCCGCCGGCGGCCGCGATGGCCCGCGAGAGCGGCAACTTGCCGTCCTTGGGCACCGGGATCGGGCCCGGGGCGTTGAGCAAACCGGTTGTGTACACGGCGCTGGTCTCGGCCGGCTCGATGGACACCATGTCGCCGGAGCGGAGCGGGGCGGCGGTCAGAGCCAGCCGGACGTCGTTGACGTCGGTCAAGTCGTAGGTGGTCTCGGGCTGCTCGGGATCGACGGGGCGGACGTGGACGCGACCGCTGCCGGCGGGACCGAAACCCCCGGCGCGGGCGACCGCATAGAGGACGTTCCGCTCGTTGCGGCGCAGGGGCACGAGCCCCGGCTGGCCGGTCGCGCCGACCACGACGACGGTGGTCGTCTCCGCCCCGGTCAACTCGACGAAGACGGTCAGGTCTTTGACGTAGGCGGGGACGTAAGTCTCATAGATGCGGCGTTCGAGGGCGGCGAGGTCCAGCCCGGCGACCTCGAGCGGGCCGGCGAGCGGCAGGATGATCTGGCCGTTGTCGTGGACGCGGGCCCGCACGGCGGTTTCCGCGTACGGTTGGGACAGGCCAAGCAGCGAGAGGTTCAGCACGTCGCCCGGGCCCACGGCGTAGGGACGCAGGTCCGTCAGGGCCAGCGCGCGCGGATCAACCGACACGGGCTCGACGGCCAAGCTTTCCCGCTCCATCTCCTGAAACTCGGCGAAGCTCACGCGCGTGTCGGCACAGCCCGCGGCCAGCACCACGGTCAGGATAGAGACCAGGACGCCGATGCGGCGGCGCACGATCAAGGACATCATTCTGGTGAACACAAGCGGCAACACGATCAACTCCTCTGGAAGGCCGATCAAAACCCCGCACGCGAGTGCGGGGCGAAGCGGCCCACCACTGGCGTGGTGGGTTCTGTCAGTGGTTCGCATCGACGGGGGGCCACGCAGATCGGGACGCGCCGCGCCGGCCAGCGCCTATCCGCGTGGACAAGTCTGACTCAGGGGCATCCGAGAGTCCGACCGCGAAGGGCTGGACAATCGGAAACCGGTATCCACGAGCGACTTCGACCCTCCCCCAACCCCTCCTCGCCACAGCGAGTCGCCCTCGCCTCGGCGAGTCTCGCCTGCGGCGGACGGGACGACCTGAAATGGAGGGGAGTCACCGTGCCACTCATCCGAACAAGGCGAAGCCAAGTCCCTGGACCAGCAATCGGCGGCCCAGGGTCAGGGCCCGATAGGCAAACAGATCGGGGTCGTAAGGGGCGCAGCCGGCGACGAAGACGAGCACCAGGGCCGGCAGCAAACGAAGACCGAAATGGCCGACGGAGCATCGGCGTGGTCCTTGGGGAACTCCACAGTTCATCGTTGGACTCCTCAGGGGGCGGGTCGTGGGTCAGAACGCCTGTCAGAACCCCGCACGCCAGTGCGGGGCCGAGCGGCCCACCACTGGCGTTGTGGGTTCCGTTAGCAGCTCTCAGCCCGGCGTCAGGCGTTCCAGCAGCCGGGAGACTTGCGGCCGCTCGTCGGCCGTGAACACGCTGTGCCGGCCGT
>CAYWYJ010000084.1:0-17600 GCA_964462635.1 uncultured Planctomycetales bacterium | reverse complement strand
CCTCACGTGCTTCGATTGGCTCAATACTATACGGTTGTCGTCAAATTAGTATGAACGCCTTCGTCGCCTTGCTGAGCCACACCGCCGGCGGCGTCGGGCTGCGGGCCGAGTACCTCTGGGACGCGGAGAACCGGCTGGTGCGGGGGGCTCGTGTGGGGTCAGCAGCGGCCCGGTGACTCCTGGCGGAACGCGCCGGCCTGGGGCCATAGTAACTGGAACGTGCAGCCGCCGTCGGGGTTGGTGAGCCCGCGCAGCGTGGCCCCGTGATGGTGGGCGATCATGCGGCACACGCTCAGGCCCAGGCCGACCTGTTGCCAGTCGTTGGGCTGCGCGTGGGGATCGGCGGCCAGGAAGGGGTTGACCTTGTCGTTGAGGTGGGCCGCCGACAGGCCCCGCCCGTTGTCGCGGACATCGATCTGCACCTGTTCGCCGCGGGCCGCGGCGGTGATGGCGAGCGTCCCCGGCTGGTCCAGCATGGCCCGGCGGGCGTTAAGCAGCAGGTTCAACAACACCTGGCAGAGCAGGTCGGGATGGGCGGCGACGCGGAGTTCTTCCGGGACGTGGAAGCGCAGCTCGATCCCGTCCTTCTCCAGCGGACGGGTGAGCGTCGCCAGCGCCTCGCGCACCGCGTCGGCCAGCGAGCAGTCTTCGACGGGCTGCGATTCGCCATGCGCCAGCTCGAGCAGCCGCTGCGTGACGGTCATCGCCCGCTGCGCCTGGATGGCGATGCGCTCCAGCGTCTTGCGCAGGTACGCCGGGTCGGTCTCTCCGAGGGCCGCCTCCGCGCGGGCCAGGATCGGCGTCAGCAGGTTGTTGAACTCGTGCGTCACCATCGCGGCCATGTTGCCGAGCAGGGCCAGCCGCTGGCACGCAATCAGCTCCTGCTGGAGCTGTTGCATCCGGGCGGTGGGATCCGTCCCGCAACTGATCGCCGACACGCCGTTTACGTCTTCGCAGGTACAGGCCCCGGTGCGCGGTGACAACGAGTCTTGCGACATGGTGTGCCGTCCTCTACCGCAGTGCGGCCCCGTTGCTCACCGCAACCCTCGACGGACACCGCGATGGTACGACCGGCCGGCCGCGGTTGTCAATCGGTGTTACGCCCCATCTTCCGCCTTTGGCGGACGGTTCATCAGCTCGGTAATGGCGACCAGCGGGGGCTTGTTGTCAAACAAGACCTCGTAGACCGCCCGGGTGATGGGCATCTCGACGCCGTGCCGGTCCGCCAGCGCCAGGACCGCCCGCGTGGTCGGGATGCCCTCGATGACGGCGGGGCATTGCCGGACGACCTCGGCCACAGGCCTCCCGCGGCCGATCCGCTCCCCGGCGGTGCGATTGCGGCCGTGCGGCGAGACGCTCGTGGTAATGAGGTCGCCCACGCCGGCCAGCCCCGCGAACGTCTCCGGTCGCGCTCCCAACGCCGCCCCCAGCCGGGAGATTTCGACCAGCCCGCGCGTAACGAGCGCAGCTTTTGCATTGTCCCCGGCGTGGAGGCCGTCCAGGATGCCCGCCGCCAGGGCGATGACGTTCTTGAGTGCTCCGGCCAGCTCGACCCCGGTTACGTCGTGACTGGTGTAGAGGCGGAACCAGGAGGTGCTGACGGTTTGCTGGACGAGGGCGGCGACCGCGGGCTGCTCCGCGGCCACGACCGCCGTCGCGGGCAGGCACCGGGCCAGCTCCTTCGCCACGTTCGGCCCGGAGAGCACCGCCAGAGGGTGTCCCGGCACGACTTCGGCCAGGATGTCGGTCGGCCGGGCCAGCGTTGCGACCTCGATCCCTTTCGTCACGCTCACGATCGGCACGTCCGCAGGCACGTGGGCCGCCAGGGGTTTCCACACCTCCCGCAGGTACTGGCAGGGGATGGCGGACACGATGATCTCGGTGCAGTAGAACGCCGCCGGCCGGTTGTTGGTCGGGGCCACGAGGTCGGCGAGCTGGACCCCCGGCAGGTAGCGCCGGTTCTCGCGTTCGACGAAGATCTCGTCGACCGGTTCGTCCTCGCGCGCCAGCAGCGCGACGCGGACGCCGTTGCCGGCCAGAATCTCGGCCATCACGGTGCCCATCGCGCCGATCCCAACCACCGTTGCCTTTTCGACCATTCGTTGCTCTCCCACGGCCCGGGCGGCCGCGCGGTCCTCGGCGGGGCGGCCTGACGAGGCCGGCCGGCTACAACAGCTCCCGCGTCGCCGCGTCCGGGTCGTCCGGATGAAACCGCACGACGGCCAGCTCCGGCCCGTCGTGCGCCGCCGAGAAGCAGTGCGTTCGTCCGATCTGCTCGCGCCACCGTCCCGTCAGGCGGGCCGACTCGTGGATGTGCCCGTGCAGCGTTACGAGCGGCTGCCGTTCCTCGATGAAGCGGCGCACCGCGACACTGCCCACGTGTACGTCCAACGGCGCGTACTCCACCATGCGACCGTCCAGCGCGGCCCGATCGAGCGCGGTCCGGTACGGCGGCGCGTGGAACAGCCCGATCGCCCGGGTCAAGTCCTGCTCGGCGAACAGCTCGGCCAGGTCCTCGGAAATCGTGCGCCAGCGGACCTCGCACTCCGACACGGGCACCGTGCGCCGGCCCTCCTCCGGCGACACACTGCCCGGCTCCACGTGCCGCGACACGTCGTACCGCTCCCAATCTTTCAGCAGGAACGGCGTCGGCGGGACGAAGGCGTAGCCGTAGACCGCGTACGGGCCGACCGTTACGCGGCGTTGGTGGAGGTATTCCCACACACCCTGGCGGGCCGCTTCGAGGACGGCTTGTTCCTCGACGCGCGGGTCGTCGTTGCCCAGGATCAGCAGCACGCGGGGATACGCCGCGCCGAGCCGGGCCCGCAGGTCGGCGAAACGGGACGCCAGGAAATCCAGGATAAAGTCGCCCTCGGTGCGTTCCTCGTCGTGGGCCGCCCAAGTGTGCGGCAACAGGTCGCCGCCCAGCAGGACGACGGCGGGCCGCTCGGCCGCGATCAGGTCGAACAGCTTCCGGCAGCGCTCGCCGCGCCCGTGCAGATCAGAGACAAACACCCACATCGCTTCACGCTCGGTCGGACGCTGAATCCGGCCGTCCGGTCTCGCGTCGCCACCGGCGCATCGTAGCCGGAATCCCGGTGGCGGACATCAGGGCGGACGGCGCTCCGCGCGCCACTTGCGCAGGGCCTCAAGCTGCTCCCGCGCGGGCGCGTACCGCGGGTCGATTTCCAGCGCTTGCAGATACGCCGCCTCCGCTTCGTCCAACCGCTCCAGGTTGACCAGGGCCACGCCGCGACACAGCGCCGCGCGCGGTTCGGCCGGACGCAGGCGCAGGACGGCGTCGTACGCTTTCAGCGCATCCTCGTATTTCTTGTCCGCCGCGTACGCATCGCCCAGTCGCATCAGCACGTCCGCGTCACGCGGCCGGAGCCGGGTGGCTTGCAGGAAGTGGGGGATGGCATCGGCGGGTCGGCCCTGGGCGTGCAGAAGCTGGGCCAGGTTGTAGCGGGATGCGAAGTTGTCCGGCTTCAGCCGCACCGCCTGCTCCAGGTGCGGCACGGCTTCGTTCGGCCGTTGCAGCCGGATCAGGGCCAGACCCAGGCCGTGGCGCGCCATCCAGTGGTCCGGCTCGCGCCGAACCACCTCCTGGAACTCGGCGACCGCCTCCGACGTGCGTCCTTGTTCGTCGAGCAGCACCCCGAGGCTGTGGCGGATGGCATGGGCATCGGGCTGGGCGGCCAGGATGTAGCGGAGCAGCCCTTCGGTCGTTTGCCATTCCCCCAGGTCGTGCCGGGTGATCGCCGCCGCGCTGCCCGCCAGTCCCAGCGTCACGAGAACCACGGCGACGCGCACGGGCCCCCGCGCGGCGGGGCGTCCGGCGTGGTCCCACAGCCACGCCAGAAGGGCGGCCAGCGGCAGCAAGAGCCCGACGACCGGCAGGTACGCGAACTTGTGGGCCGCGAGGATGTACGTGAACCCGACCAGACCGAGCGTCGGCGCGACAGCGACGAGGAAGAACAACCCGCCGACGGTCGCCGCGGGGGCCCTCCGCCGCGTCAGCCAGAGCACGACAAGCAGTCCGAGTGTTCCGACGACGCCCGCCGCGACCGCCGGTTGCGACAGCTTGAGGGGTGCCACGTAGGGGTAGTGCCACGCGAATCCGACCGGCCAGAGCAGGGTCCGCAGGTGGAACACGACGTTGTGGCAGGCCAGCAGCGCCAGCTGGAAGGGGTTTGAGCCGGCCGGCCCGCCCAAGCCCGCCGCCTGCCGCTGCGATTCGACGGTGATGCCGGCCGAGATCACGGCGATGACCAGCAGCGGCAGCGTCTCCACGACGCTGCGCCAACCGAGGCGGCGGAGCGGCCACCAATCCAGCAACAGCAGGAGCAGCGGGAGCGGGGTTGCCGTCGGCTTGGCGAGGACGGCGAAGAGGTAGAGCAGTGCGCACAGTCCCCAACGGTGCCACGCCGGCCGTCGGGCATGTTGCACGTAGGCGATAAGCGACCCCAGGGCGAAGAACGCCGCCAGGAGCGTCTTGCGCTCCGCGACCCACGCCACCGGCTCGACGGTCAGCGGGTGGACGCCGAACAAGAGTCCCGCGGCGGCCGCGGCGCCCAGGCGGCCGAGCAGGGCGTGAAGCAGCACAATCACGAGGGCGGTATTGGCTGCGTGTAGCAGCAGATTGGTCCGGTGGAAGGGCCGCAGATTGTCCGGCCGCCCGCCTGCCGCCCAATCGAGCATGAGCGAGATCATGGAGAGCGGTTGGTAGTATCCGCTCACGGTGGACGGTCGGGTGACCTCCATCAGGAACCGGCGGGCCGACGCCCACCCCGGCGTCCGCACCAGCGGGTTTTCGTGCACGGTCTGGCGGTCGTCGAGCAACACGGCTTGCGCCGACAGCGCCCGCCAGTGCGTAATGACCACTACCGCCACGACCCCCGCGACAACCACCACCTGTTGGAGAACGCCCGCCCACGCCGGCCCCGGGGGGTTGCGGCGCGGGGCGTTGGCGGCCGGAGCGGGACGAGCAGGGCGGCGACTGGGCATAATGGTCCTGCGCGGCGCCGACGCCACGATGCGGGGCGTTTCGGCGCCGGCAGGATTCTAACGCAGTTCCCCCCGGCGAGCAGCGTGCGCGGAGCCGCGCGGCGGGTCGTACGGCAAGGCTCCGCCTTGCCGCAGTCGCAAGGCAGAGCCTTGCGGTACGGTTGTCGCGACATTGCGCACGCTGATGTAGTTGCCCCCCGGGGAGCAGCGTGCGCCTGCTCACGTTTTCGTCGGATCTGCAGGCGGGTCAATGTCGGGGAGCCGAAAGGTCTGGTCACCGTAACGGACCTGCCCCGTGCGCAGAAACTCCTCCAGATGCGGGCGGCAAGTCCCGCAGCCCGTGCAGCAGCCCGTCCGGCGGATCAGTTCCTCGATATCCGTGATGCCATGCCGCCGCGCGTAGGCGCGCAGCGCGACAAAGCTGAGTTCCTTGCAGTCGCAGCGCGTCGTGCCCATGCACCGACCCTTGCGGCGTGGCTCGCGTCCCGGCCTCGCGCCTACTCCGGCGGCGCGCGGTCACTTCGCCGGCACGAAGGCCTCCACCAAGCCCGTCATCCCATCGCCGCGCTGGATCAAGCGGACGCGCTCGAAGCCGGCGGCGTGCAGATCGTCGCGAATCTCGTCGAAGGTGTACGTGTTGCCGCCTTCGGTGCGGACGAGCATGTTGACCGCGAAAACGGCCCCCTCGCGCGGCGCGGTCCGGTCGGGGCTCATGACGTGGTCGCGGATGAGCAGCCGGCCGCCGGGAACCAGGGCCCGGGCCACTTTGCGGTACAGATCGACGTTCTGGGGGCGGCTGTTCTGGTGAATGATGGCCGACAGCAGGGCCAGATCGTGGCCGCCGGGCAACTCATCGACGTAGAAGTCCCCGGCCGCGAGGCGCACGCGCTCAAGCAGGCCCTCGGCTTGCAGCCGCTCGCGGGCCAGCTCAATGACCTCGGGCAGGTCAAACAGGGTGGCCCGCATCGTGGGCGCGGCACGCAGAAACGCGATCACGTACGTGCCCGACGCCCCGCCCACGTCCAACAGCGTCCGCGCGGCGCCGGGGTCGGCCGCGGCGACGATCCCCGCGGCCCGCGGCCCCGCGACGACGTGCATCGCCCCGATGAATGCCCGCTGGTGCCCCGCGGGCCGCGGCGCCAGGGCCCGGCGCCGGGCGGCGTCATCGCCCCGTGCCATTCCGGTCAGTTCCGACCACGCCGGCCACAAACCGGCGGAGTGCAGGACCATCGGCAGCACCGAGCTCGGCGCGTCAGCGGCCAGCAGCGCCGCGATGGCCGGCTCGCACTGGTACCGGCCGCCGGTCTTGTGCAGCAGACCCATCGCAGCCAACGCGTCGAGCAGGATCGTTACGGCGCGCTCGTCGCCGGCCAGGTGCCGGGTGACCGCGGGGGCGTCCAGCGGCGTCCGCGCCAGCAGCGTGAACAGGTCCAGTTCGGCCGCGCTCAGCAGGACGCGGCATTCCATGAAGTTCCGGGCTACCCCCAGGATCGTGTCGGCGTTCCACATGCTCATCGGGTGGTCTCGGTCGGGGCTCGCCGCGGGGCCACGCGAACAGCGCGACGCCGCGGCTGCCCAGCGTAGCCGGGTCGCGCCAACGCGGCAACGCCGCCGTCGCCGCGCTCAAGCCCGCTCCACGCGCACCGGCTGCCCGTCCGTGACTTGGGCCAGCACGCGCGGATCGCCCTCGACTTCGCCGACGACGTTGACGGGGCTGTACGGCGTCTGCCCGAAGAAGAGGCACAACGCTTTGCCCGGGGGCCAATAGGCGACGGTCCCCGAGGGGACCTCCGCCCGCGCCTCTTCTTCCGGGGCCTCCACGCCGATGCCGAAATACACCTCGTCGCCCCAACGCTGCGCCGTGGATTCGATCGGCAGGGCGTCGGCGACCTGTCGCGCGGTCCGCGACGAGTTCAGCTTGACCGTGACCACCAACTTGCCCAGCGTGACGCGGAGACGTGTCATGTTCCCACCCTCACCAGTTCGACATCTGGCCCGCCCCGGCGGCCGGCACCCCGCGCGACGTGAAACTCCCGCCAGCCGGCCCGACGGAGCACGCACATCCTATCGGCACGAACCGGTCAACGCCAGGAAGCGCGCCTTGGGGCAACCTGATCCCCAGAGCCCGATCGAGGTGCCACGAGAGTCGCGCGGCTGGCGGCCCGGTACCTGTTTGCGCCCGTACGCAGTTGCCGTACCATGGCGCGCGCAGGGCGACCGGTGCTGGACGCCGGGCGCCCGCGCGCCCGCGGCAAGTCCGTGACGCCCCCGCGGAGGGTCTGTTGTACGTTCTGTTGGATGCAAGGCAGCCGATTGGACGTGAGCCCCTTGGGTCTTATCGCCGGCGAGGGGGAGTTGCCAAAGCTCGTCGCGCGCGGGGCGCGGGCCACGGGGCGCCGCGTTGCGGTCGTGGCCCTGCGCGGCTGTGCCGACCCGACGCTGCGGGAGCTGGCCGACACCTTCTGCTGGCGCGGCATCGTCCAGCTCGGCCGCTGGATTCGAGTGCTGAAGCGCGCCGGCTGCCGCGAGGTGGTCCTTGCCGGGCGGGTCCGCAAGGCGGAGATGTTCGCCGGCCCGCGCTGGCGCCAGTGGTTACAATATCTGCCGGACTGGACCAGCGTCCGCGTGTGGTACTTCCACGCCCGCGACAAGCGGAATGACACGCTGCTGCGGGCGGTCGCGGACGAGTTGGGGCGGCGAGGGCTGACATTGATCGACTCCACGAAATACTGCCCGCAGGCCCTGGCGCCGGTCGGCCTGCTGACGCCGTTCGAGCCGCCCCGCCGCGTCCTCGACGACGCCGACTTCGCCTGGCCGCTCGTTAAGGAAATCGCCCGGCTGGACATCGGGCAAGCGGTCGCGGTGAAGGAGCGCGAGATCATCGCGGTTGAGGCCATCGAGGGGACCGACCGCCTCATCGAGCGGGCCGGGCAGCTTTGCCCGGCGGGCGGCTGGACGCTGGTGAAAGTGGCCAAGCCCGACCAGGACATGCGGTTTGACGTGCCGACGATCGGGCCGCGGACGATCGAGAACCTGCACCGGGCCCGGGCCGCGGGTCTGGTCGTCGAGGCCGGCCGGACGCTGGTGCTGGAACGCGAGCGGCTTGTGGACCTCGCGACCCGCTACCGCATCGCGGTGCTCGGCCGTTCGGATGCGCCTCCGCCGTCCCCCGCGCTGACCTGAGCGGGTATTCACAGTCGTGCGAAGGGACGGCGAGGCTCCTGCCGAGCCGTCGCCCCACCGCCAAACGGCTCAGCAGGAGCTTCGCCCTCCCGCCGGCTACTTGGCAGGACGGCTCAGCAGGAGCTTCGCCCTCCCGCCGGCTACTTGGCAGGACGGCTCAGCGGGAGCTTCGCCCTCCCACTCCCGCAGATCCGCCAAGGAAAAAGCGGTTCTTCACGGATTTCCGGGGACATCAAGCGTCCAACGAAAGCGATGGGATCATGATCACTGCGAGTTCTGCTGGGCGACGTTCTCAGAGGGAGCCGAAGACCTCCACGTGGGGTATGCCACACCTGACCGATACCGTTGGGTATGTGAGGAGTGCTACGAGGACTACAAGACCATGTTTGAATGGAAGCTCGTCGAGCCCCCGAGTAGTGGGAAAGGCACAGGCTCAGGTCAAACCGACGGCCAGGTCGACGCGCCAAACGCGTCGGCATGCAGCGTCGAGGCGGCCAACGTGAAGCGCTTCACTCCTTCGCCGGCACCGGGCCGGCCAGGAGGGCGTATTCGTCCAGTGGCGTCTTGTCGCCGGATTGGACCATTTCGCAGTAGAGGCGGATCTTCGGCAGCTCCGTTTCGATGAAGCGCTTGGCGACGCGCTTCTTGCGGTCGCGGAGGGCCGCCAGGGTGGCGGCGTCCAGACGGCCGGTGCAGAGCCCGGCCGCTACGGACGCCGGACTCGGAGGTCCGGCGCTACTGGAGCCGGCGCCCGCCGCCATGGCCGGCGAGACGCCGACGCTCCCCGGCGCGCGCCCAAGGCCGGGGCCGGAGAGTGTGACGCCGGCGGCCTGTTGCAGGAACAGGTGGCCGACGAGGACCGCGATGGCCGCGTCGACCAGCTTGCGGCCGGCGAGGTCGAGGTAGTCGGTCCCCTGCCCCTTCACGAACGTGATCGCGTTGAGCACGTGTGAACGGCCCTCGCGGAGCTTCTCCTTGAGTTCGGCCAGCAACGGGTCGGCGTACTGGACCTCTTCCAACTCCAGCACCCGCTTCTCGAACGCCCCGGAGCACACGCCGCGGACCGCCGCCACGATCTGGAGCTGGCTCGTGCCTTCGTAGATCGTCGTGATGCGGGCGTCGCGGAGGTACCGCTCGGCGGGGTAATCCTGCATGTAGCCGGAGCCGCCGAGGACCTGGATGCATGTGTCGGCGAGCTTCACGCACATTTCCGAGGCGTAGTACTTCGCCATCGGCGTCAGCATCCCGTTGAGCCGCTTGAGCGTCTTGGCGAGCTGCTTCCGCTCCTTGGCTTCGGCCGGGTCGGTCGGCGGATAGAACTCCAGGACGATGTTGTTGTTGTTCTCCAGGTCACAGATGCGGCTGGTTTCATACGTGAGCGCCCGCGCCGCCTCCAGGTGGATTTTCATGTCCGTGATCATCTCGGCCACCGCCGGCAGCCGCTCGATCGGCCCGCCGAACTGCTTGCGCGAATTCGCGTACGTGCGGGCCAGGCGGTAGGCAGCCTCGGCGACGCCGAGCGACTGGGCGGCGATGCCGACGCGGGCCCCGTTCATCAGGGCCATGACGTAGGTAATCAGGCCGCGTTGCCGTTGGCCGATGAGCCGCGCGGGGCACTCATCGAACACCAGCTCGCACGTCGGCGAGCCGTGGATGCCGAGCTTGTGCTCCAGGTGCCGCACGCGGACGCGCGGGTTGCGGTCGGTGACGTACAGGCTCAGGCCGCGGCCGTCGCTGACGTCGGGCTCGCTGCGGGCCAGCACGAGCAGCACCTCGCCGCAGCCGTTGGTGATGAACCGCTTGACGCCACGGAGGTACCACTGCCCATTCTCCTCGACCGCCTTGAGGCGGACGGCCTGGAGGTCGCTGCCGGCGTCCGGCTCGGTCAGGACCATCGCGCCGGTGACCTCGCCGCGGGCGAACCGAGGCAGGTATTCGTCCTTGATCGCGTCGTCGGCGAAGGCGTTGATCGTCTCGGCGATGCCCTGGAGGCCGAAGATGTTCATCAGCGACACGTCGGCCCGGCTGACCATCTCGATCGCCATCGTGTAGATGAGGTTGGGGCAGTTCAGGCCGCCGTACTTGCGGGGCAGGGTGAAGCCCATCAGGTCGGCCTGGGCGAGGCGGCGGAGGTTGTCGGCGACCAGCGGATGCAGGGTGACGGTGCCGTCCTCGTTGAGGGTGTTGCCCGCGCGGTCGATCTCCTCGGCCCGCGGGGCGATCGTGTTGCCCGCCAGGTCGCCGACGATGTCGAGCACGCGGCGGTAGTTGTCGATGGCGTCGGCCTCGTCGGCCGGAGCGTAATCGACGCCCGCCTCGGCGTCGGCGAAGTCGCGTTCCTGCACGCGGGCGACCTCGGCGAGGTTGAGGTGGTCGAAGAGGAAACGGATGTCGTCGTTGTCGGTGAAGAAGTTCGGCATGGCGTCCTCTCACTCCCCTCCCTTTAAGGGAGGGGTTGGGGGAGGGTAGAAACCTACGGGTGCAACCCAATTCCACATGCAGTCCACAACACCACAGAAGCTGTCCATTAACTCCCCTCCCTCTCAGGTCGCCACAGGCGACTCGCTGTGGCGAGGAGGGGTTGGGGGAGGGTCTTCATTCAGGTGTCCAGTCCAGCTTCGAATGCAATCCTACGAATGACCTCCTCCAGGTTGTTCAGCACCTCATCGTCCGTGAAGCGAATCACTCTGATTCCGAGTGCTTCAAGGCAAGCCGTTCTCTCAGCATCCTGCCGCCCCCGATCGTCATGGCCCCGTCCGTCGATCTCAATCGCGAGGCTAGCGCAGGCGCAGTAGAAGTCGAGAACGTACGGTCCAACTGGGTGCTGCCGGCGGACGCGCAGCCCGCCTACCCGCCTTGCGCGCAAACGGCTCCACAGCAGCCGCTCCGGAAACGTAGCCTCCTTCCGGAGTTGCGTGGCCCGACTTCTGGTTTCGAGCGTGACGCGCGGTCTGCGCCGACGCACGTGCATGTCCGTCTCTGACCCTCCCCCAACCCCTCCTCGCCACAGCGAGTCGCCTGTGGCGACCTGAGAGGGAGGGGTGTTTCGCACGCCACACGGTTGTTCACGTTCTGCCATTCTGACCCTCCCCCAACCCCTTCCCAAGAGGGAGGGGGGTTCGCACGTCGCTTCGCGGCCGGGGTTACTCCTTCGGCCGCTCCTTGATCGCCTTGACCATCATCGGGATCACCTGGTTCAGGTCGCCGACGATGCCGTAGTGGGCGACGCTGAAGATCGGGGCCTCCTTGTCCCAGTTGATCGCCACGATCTTGGCCGACTCCTCCATGCCCGCGCGGTGCTGGATCGCGCCGCTGATGCCGGCGGCGATGTAGAGGGCCGGCCGCACGGTTGTGCCGGTCTGGCCGACCTGGTGGGCCTTGTCGATGAAGCCGCCGTCCACGGCCGCCCGCGACGCGCCTACGGCGCCGCCGATCGCGCCGGCCAGGTCGTGAATCAGCTTGAAGTTCTGCTTGCTGCCCACGCCGCCGCCACCGGCGACGATCGTCCGCGCCCCCTTCAGGTTGACCTTCCGCGGCTCGCGGTGCCGCTCGATCAGCCGGACCGCGAAGTCCTCGTCGCGGAACTCGACCTTCTCCGTCACGATCTCGCCCTTGCGCTGCATGTCCGGTTGGCGCAGTGGCATGACGCCCTCACGCACGGTCGCCATCTGCGGCCAGCGCTCGGGATTGATGATCGTGGCGATGATGTTGCCGCCGAAGGCCGGGCGAATCTGGAGCAGCAGGTTCTTGTGGACCTTCTTCGCCGCCGGGTCGTCCACGTCCGCCACGTCGAGGTCGGTGCAGTCGGCGGTCAGGCCGCAGCGCAGCGCCGACGCACACCGCGGCGCCAGATCGCGGCCCAACGGCGTGGCGCCGAAGACGACAATCTGCGGCCGGTGCTTCTCCACGAGCGTCGTCACCACGCGGGCGTACGGCAGCGTCTGGTAGTGCTCCAGCCGGCGGTCCTCGACAAGGTACACGTGATCGGCGCCATGCTGGATCAGCCGATACGCGAGCTCGCGCACGTTCCAACCGGTCAGGACGGCCCCGACTTTCACGCCGAGCCGGTCGCCCAGCTCGCGGGCCTTGCCGGTGAGCTCCAGCGCCACGTCGTGGAGCGAACCGTCTTCCTGTTCAGCGTAGACCCAAACCTCGCCGCTACGATTCACGGGGATCATCTATATCTCCGAAACACCGGAATCGAACCACAGAGGCACAGAGAGGAGCCAAGTTTGGCAGTGGCGAATAGCCGGTTGCGCCCAGACTTCGGACATCTGGCACTAGGACGAGAGCAACAGCCACTGTTCGTCGCCCACTGCTCGCCGCCTGCTACCCGCAACTCGCTACTCGCTATTCGCTATTCACAACTCCTCTGTGTCTCTGTGCTTCTGTGGTTATTCGTCTATCCCAACGTATGGTCAACGACCAATTCGCGGATCAGGCCGCGGATGCCGTCCTCGGTCGGCGGGACTTCCGTGTAGCCCTGTTTCGTCAGCACGATGGCCTGGATGCGGTGGACCTTCGTCGGCGAGCCGTGCAGGCCGCACCAGCCCAGGTCCGCCTGGATGTCGTCCAGGTTCCACTGCTCAATCATCAGGCCGCGCGACCGCAGACCCTCGGCCAGCCGTTCGACCTCATGTTCAACATCCACCGGCGAGACGCCGGTGCCACCGGACGCGGGCGAGACGCCCGCACTCCCCTGTAGCGCCGGACCGGAGCCCGCCCGCCGTGGCGGGAGTCCGGCGTTGCTCGGCCGGCACGGAGCCCGGCCGCTACCCACCGGCGAGACGCCGGTGCCACCCACGGCCGGCGGGGCGCCGTCCGCTACCGCGGGCGGGACGCCGACGCTCCCCTTGACGGCGGCCTCGAGCTCCACGCGCGCCCGCGCGTGCTTGTACTTCATCACCCGCTTCGCCGCCGGCGGCCGTGGTTCCGACGCCGTATCGAGCACGGTCAGCAACACCGGCAGCCGCACCTCGACGACCTCCCAGCCGTTGCCGACGTTGCGCCGCACGCGGGCCGAGCGGTCTCGAACCTCAAGCATTTCCTCGACATACGTGACCTGCGGGATGCCAAGCTTCTCGGCGAGCTGCGGCCCGACCTGGGCCGTGTCGCCGTCGATCGCCTGCCGCCCGCAGAACACGAAGTCGTAGTTCTTCGTCGCCCGCACGGCCTGGCTGAGAATGTAGCTCGTCGCCAACGTGTCGCTCGCCGCGGCCCGCCGATCGGTCAGCAGCACCACCCGATCGGCCCCGCGGTACAGGCACTCGCGGAGCACGTCGCCGGCCTTCGGCGGCCCCATCGTCAGGACGGTGACCGTGCCGCCGTAGCGGTCGCGGACCTGGAGCGCGACTTCCAGGGCGTAAAGGTCGTCGGGGTTGAACACCGCCGGCAGGGCGGCCCGGTTGACAGTCCCGTCCTCCTTCATGGCCTGGGCGGTCACGTTGGCGGTGTCGGGCACCTGCTTGACGCAGACGACGCTGTGATACGGCACGATCAAACTCCCTCACACGGCCGCAGCGCGGCGAATACGACAAAAGTAGCCGGTTTGCGGGGTGACCGTCAAGAATGCGGCCACGCACCGGGCGGCCCGATGCGGGTATACGGGGCAGTCGCGTGGCGAGCGGGAGGGCGAGGCTCCCGCCGAGCCGTTGCTGGGCAGTCCCGGGGTGGCGGGACGCGCCCGGATCGCCGACACCCATCCGCAAGCTGGTGTGGCACCGGCCAATGCTGTGTGGCACCGGCCAATGGCCGATGCACTTCGGCGAAGCGAACGGCTGCCGCCCCCCGCTCCCTGACGGTCGCGGCTCGAATTGGACCGCTGGCGCGCCACATGGTCGCTACGGGCCGGTCAGCAGTTGCACGAACGGGTTGATGTCGCCGAAGTCGAGCAGGCCGTCGCTGTTGATGTCACCGTTGAGCAGTTGACAGCCGGGGAATTGGGCCTGCCAGGCTGCCGGATTGGCCAAGGCCAAGACGAACGGGTTCACGTCGCCGAAATCGACGTGTCCGTCGCAGTTCAAATCACCGGGATGCGGATAACGGCCCCAGCGGGCGATGCGCCCCGCCGGCCGCCCGCCCGCGCGCGGGAACCATCCGCCCGCATACAGTGCTGCGCCGGGCCCGTCATCGTGGCTGGCGAGTGCCGTCACGGTGCCGTCCGTGTCGCCACCGACCATTTCCCACGACTGACCATCCCAGCGGACCAGAAACGCGTGCCCGGGCGCCCCCACGTTCTGGACCAAGCCGGCGTAGAGTGCCGGGCCGCCGCCGTCGTCGTGGACCGCCAAGCTACGAACAAGCCAGCCCTCGGTACCTTCGACAATGCGTAGCGTCTGACCGTCCCAGCGTACGATGCCGCCGCTGCCGGCCCCGTAGTCCGCTGTGCCGCCCGCGTATAGCGCGGGGCCGCGACCGTCATCGAAGACCGCCAGCGAGGTGAAGGACCCCTCGAGCCCGGCCGCGACGCGGGTCCAAGTGCTTCCGTCCCAGCGTGCCAGCCCGCCGGCAAGCTGCCCCCCGGCGCGGTCGAACCCGCCGGCCACATAGAGCGCCGGACCGGTGCCATCGTCGTATACCTGAAGCGCATTCACGGTCCCGGTGGTCCCGGAGCCCACCTTGGACCACTGCGCGCCGTCCCAGCGGGCGATGTAATCGACGACCAACCCGCTGGCGCGCGAGAGGTTCCCGGCGGCGTAAAGTTCCGGGCCGGCGCCGCCATCGTAGACCGCCAGAGCCAAGACTTCGTCATTCCGCCACTCGAAGCCGCCGCCCGGCAGAGCGCTCCACACGGACCCGTCCCAGCGGGCGATGCGGTCCGCTGGCACACCGCCGGCGTGTGTGAACGCGCCGGCGGCGTACAGACGCAGGCCGTCACCGGCGTCGAACAGGGTCAGGGCTGACGCACGATCGTCGAGTCCTTCCGCGAGCGGCCTCCATGCGCCGCCATCCCAACGAGCGATGAAGTGCGTTTCCACGGCGCCAATGCGCAGGAACGGGCCGCCGGCGTACAGCCCACGCAGTTCGCCGTCAGAGACGCTCAGGAACGTGCTGACCTCCGGCCGCGTGACGCCACCATCGAGGTACGACCACTCGGCCCCGTCCCACGTAGCGACGGCGCCGGCCGGCCGCCCCTCGACTCGTGCGAACTCGCCGCCCGTGTAGAGTACCGGCCCGCGCGGACCGTCCAGCGCCTCCAGCGTCCACACGGCGGACCAGACGCCCTCGATCGCGCCGAGCACCGCCGACCACGCGGTGCCATCCCACCGCGCCAGCCCCGGCGTCGGCACGCCCCCGGCGGAGACGATCGTGCCGCCCGCATAGAGCGCCGAGCCGCCGGCATCCGCAAACACGGCCAGAGCGTGGACGTTCCCGTAGGTGTCAGCCCCCAACGTCGTCCACGCCGTGCCATCCCACTTCAGCACGTGTCGCAGACCGGCCGCCGTCTGGAACTGCCCCGCTGCGTGGAGCGCCGCGCCGGAGCCGTCATCGTAAACTGCCAGATCGAACGGCGTGCCGTTCAATCCGAGGACGAACCTCCACGCTTGCCCGTTCCACTTCGCCAGGTGGACCCAAGTGCCGCCGACGGAATCATAGAAATCTCCGCCGGCGTAGAGCTCGCGCCCGGCGCCCGCATCGAACTCGACTAGGCAGCTCACGGTTCCGTTGAGGCCGTCACCGAGGGACGACCAATTCGTGCCGTTCCAGCGCGCGATGTTCGCCGCCGCTATGTTTCCGGCCCGCTCGAAACGGCCGCCGACGTAGAGCGCCGGCCCCGCGCCGTCGTCATGCACGGCCAGCGCGCCCACGTAGCCGAGGTCCTCCGGCTCGAAGCTCCCCACGCCACCCGCGACCGACGTCCAGCGGACGCCGTCCCAGCAGGCGATGGCACTCACCGGCTCGCCGCCCATTTTGCGCATGAGTCCCCCGGCGTAGAGCTTCGGTCCGCGACCGTCGTCAAAGACCGCGAGAGCGGCGAGGCGATCGAACGACCGGGGGTCGAGACCGTGGCCGACCGCACTCCAGGTGACGCCGTCCCAGCGGGCGATCCCGACCGCGTCCACGCCGCCGGCCTGGTGGAAGCTGCCGCCCACGTAGACCGCGGGCCCGCGCCCGTCGTCGAACTGGGTGATGGCGGCGACCAATCCGCTGCCCCCGCCGCGCAGCCCCTCGGCACCAAAGCGTTCGTCCCACCAAAGGTCACTGGCTATGGCGACGCGCGCAGCCACCGCCAATGCGAGAATGGACAGCCCCTTTGTCCAGCATCCGACACACCTAGTCATCGCAGGTCCCTCATCCCGGGCGCTGACGCCGAGGTTCACCGGTGGCGTGCCGACACCACGGGGTGCCTCACCCGTCTGCTTCGTGGAGCATAGCACTTCGTGCCCGGGGTGGACAAGGACAATGTCCCAGCCCCGCGACCCGTACGGACCGAATAAGGCGGCTGCGGCGCAGAGCGGACGCACTGCGCGGACCCCGCGCTGGCGCGTGGGGCTCGTCGCCGGGCACCATGTCCTGATCGCACCGCGACGCCGGACTCGGAGGTCCGGCGCTACTGGTCGGCGGCGACGCTCGGGCACTACGGAACGGTCAACAGCCGCACGAACGGGTTGATGTCGCCAAAGTCGACCAGGCCATCGCCGTTGATGTCGGCCAGGTCGATGTTGCAGTCGGGGTACGCCGCCTGGTAGCCGGCCGGATTCGTGAGGGCCAGTACAAACGGGTTGATGTCGCCGAAATCGACACTCCCATCGCAGTTCAGGTCGCCGACGGTGAATCCCCTGAACGCCTTCAGCCGCTCACTGTCCGACACGAGCAGGACGCCGTCGCGGCCGACCACGCAGGCGTTGACCGACACGCCCGAGCCGGTAGTGCCCTGCCACCAGCGGCGATCGTGCAGCCCATAGGCGAACACGGTGCCCGGTCCGTCAAAGCAGTAGAAAAACACGTTGCCGGCGCGGTCCGCCGACTTTCCCATCGGGTAGAACGTCGGCTCCAGCACGTTGATTGGCAGCCCGGTCTCCGCGTCCACGATGTGCAGGCCGCCATACGCGGCGCCGATCAGCACGTGCCCGCCCCGCAACGCCGGCGACGTGTAAATGCGGCCGGAGAGCGTGTCGTAGGTCCACGCCAGCCCGCCCGCCGCCGTGTACTTCCACGCGACGCCCGCCAGGTCGCCGAAGTAGATGTTGTTGTTCGCGTCGAGCGTCGGCGGCGCGTTCGATCCCGCCCAGCCCAGGTCACGCGACCAGTCGAGCTTGCCGTCCGGCAGAATGCGGTACAGCCAGCCGTGGGCGTCACGCAGCGAATTCGCGCCCGAGGCGTGGTAGATCGCCCCGTCCGGGCCGACCGCCGGCCCGTCGTAGAACGTGTCCAGGTTCGGCGACCGCCAGTGCCACAGCGGCTGCCCG
>CAYWYJ010000083.1:0-17643 GCA_964462635.1 uncultured Planctomycetales bacterium | reverse complement strand
GACGCAGGTGTCGCGCGACGAGCGGAACGAGTACCACGGCATCACGCTGGAGCGCGCCGCTCGCATCCTCGAAGTCCTGGGCGTGGAGGTCCGCAGCCGGGTCGAACGGATCGAACCGGAGAGGGCGGAGGTTGCGTGAGCCCCTCGCCGGGTCGTCGGTACCGAACGGGCCGCACGGCCGCTGCGGATTGTGCGACCTCATCATATCCGGCCGTGACGTCGTCCCCCGATGACGCTCACCCAGGTGGGGCGTGAGAGACCACGGCGAGCTTGGGGTTGTCCGGCCAGCCGGAGAGGTGGATCTCGCTGCGGCCCTCGACAACTTCCAACAGCCGGCGGCCGATGAACTCGCCACGCCAGCCGCGGAGCAATTCGGGCACGTCGCTCGTCCGACCGACGTGATAGTCCAGGAGCTCCCGCAGACGCGACGTGCCGCCGAGGAGGTGCCGGCTGAGCCGTTGCTCGTGGCAGACCGCCTGGGTGATGGCCGAGAGCAGGTCGAGCACGGCGGCCCCCATCGGGGAATCGTCGTGTCGTTCGGGCGGTTGGGGCCATTGGGCCGCCGGCGTCTTTGATGCCTCCGCGATCAGCTCGATCAGCTCATGGACGAGCTTGCGGTTCCGCGCCTGCGGAAAACCGCGGAGCACGGCCAGATCACTCTCCCGTTGCGGGCGTCGGCGGGCGATCTCCACGAGCACGTCGTCGCGCATCAGGGCCCGCAGCGGGCGGTTGCGCGACCGCGCCCAGCTTTCCCGCCACGCGATCAGCCGCTCAAGCACCGCCAGCCCCAACCCGTCGAGCTTCTTGCTGCCTTTGAGCCTGAGCGCCCGTTCCTCGACCGGTGCCTGGTAGAACTCGGCATCCTCAAAGCACTTCATCTCCTCCGCGACCCACGCGGTCCGCCCGATCTGCTCGATCTCACGCCGCAGCCGATGGTAGATCTCGGGCAGGTGCAGCACATCCTCGACGGCGTAGCGCACCTGGGCCGCCGTCAGCGGCCGTCGCAGCCAGTCGGTCAGCGTCTGAGCCTTGGAAATGCGGTGGTGGAGGAGCGTCTCGACCAGTCGCGCGAGGCTCAGCGGGTAGCCGTGGCCCACGAAACCGGCGGCGATCTGCACGTCAAAGACGTTCCGCGGGACGCGCCCGGTTGTCCGGTAGCAGACCTCGAAGTCTTCCTTGCCGGCGTGGACCACGGTGACGACGTTCGGGTCGGTGACCAACTCCCAGAATGGGGCGGGATCCACGTCGTCGGTCGGATCGACCAACGTCACCGTCCCGTCCGCGGTCACCTGGATGAGGCACAACGCGGCGTCGTAGGTGTCATCCCGGATGAACTCGGTATCGAACGCGAAAACCCCCAGCGCCCGCCAGCGGCGGCAGTGCTCTTCCAGCGTCTCCTGGTCCGTTACGATTTCGGGCCGTTCCGCCAGCGACACGGTGACGTCGAACTCCAACGTCGGGACCGACACGCTCCGGCCCGTGAGCCGCCGCTCCGACAACAGGGTAGGTGTTACACCGAACGCACGCTCGTGTCCACGGGGGCCCGGCGCCGCTCCCGGTCGAGCGGCAGACGGGCCGTACGGGCAGGGTCCTTGCCGGCGAGGGGCCGGTCCGGTTCGCCTGGCGTCCGTGCCCGGCGAAGCGAGCCACCGGGGCCCGGTCAGGGCCGCCGTCACGCGCCCTCGCGCGTCAAGGAGCGTGCCATCCGTGGCACCGCGCGTTGGCCAGGGAGCCTACGCCAACGCTGGCGCTATCGGCGGATCGCGGCACGGAAGGTGAGGGCCGGACCGCACGTCGCGCGCCGGGAGCGCGGATATTGCGCTCTTGGCGTGGCGGCTCGCCGGGGGCCTGGCGCGCGGGGCGGCCTCAGCGAGGCGCGGGGGCGCCTTCCAGCAAAGCGCGGACCCGCTGGAGCAGTTGGCTGGGCGTGAACGGCTTCTCCAGGAACTCCACGTCGGGTTCCAACTCGCCGTGCCGCTCGATCACATCCGCCGTGTAGCCGGAGATGTACAGCACGCGCAGTTCAGGATAGCGCCGGCGCAGCGTGGCGGCGACACGTCGCCCGTCTCCGTCGGGCAGGACCATGTCCGACACCAGGAGGTGGACCGGGCCGTCGTGGGCGGCCGCGCCGCGCGTCGCCTCGGCCCCCGAGCCGCCGGCGATGACGCGGTAGCCGCCGCGACGCAGAATCTCGCACGCCAGGGCCCGCACCGGCTCCTCGTCCTCGCACACCAAGACCGTGTGCTCCGCGGAGCGCACGGGCCGAAGGGGCGCCGGCGGAGCAGGAGGGCGGTCGGGCAGTTCGACACGCGGCAGGAAGACGCGGAAGGTCGTCCCGTGTCCCACTTCGCTGGCCACGCGAATGTGGCCGCCCGCCTGTTTGACAATGCCATAGACGGTGGACAGTCCGAGCCCGGTGCCGCGCCCGGGAGGCTTGGTCGTGAAGAACGGCTCGAACAGGCGTTCCAGCGTCGCCGCGTCCATTCCCACGCCCGTGTCGGCGACGGCGCAGGTCACATACGCCCCCGGCGGAGGATCGTTCGGACCGGCCCCCGGCGACTCGATCAACGCGTCGGCCGTCTCGATCGTCAAGCGCCCGCCCTCGGGCATCGCGTCCCGGGCGTTGACGACGAGGTTCATCACGACCTGCTCCAGGTGCCCGGCATCCGCGCGGACGTACCCCGTGGCGGACAGCCGCAATTCGAGGGTGATGGTCTCGCCCAGCAGCCGGCGGAGCATGAGCTCCATCTCCTCCAGCACGCGGTTGGGGTCCAGCAGCTCGGGGCGCACGGGCTGGCGGCGACTGAAGGCGAGCAGTTGGCGCGTCAGCGCCGCGGCACGCTGGCCCGCGCGGCCGATCTGCTGCAACGCGACGGCCACCGTGCCGCCGCGCTCCGCTTCCTCCTGCGCAAGTTCGACGTGGCCCAGGATGGCCGTCAGCAGGTTGTTGAAGTCGTGCGCCACGCCCCCCGCCAACTGGCCCAGGGCTTCCATCTTCTGCGCCAGGCGCAGCTGGGCCTCCAGGCGCGCCCGTTCCTCCTCCATCCGCTTCAGTTCGGTGATGTCGGTCGTCGTTCCCAGCAGGCTGACCGCCCGCCCGGTGTCGTCGCGGACCGCCGTCCCGGTCGATAGCACCCAGCACACCTGCCCGTCCGGGCACATGACACGGTGTTCCTCGCAGTAGCGCGGGGTGCGCCCCGCGAGGTGGTCTTGAACGGCCTTCCACACGCGGTCGCGATCCTCGGGGTGTATGACCCCCAGCCAGGCGTCGCGATGGTCCGCCACGCGCTGCCTGTCGAACCCGTAGACCTCCCGCAGCGCGAGCGACACAAAGTGCTCGGTCGCCGGGTCGTAGTCCCACACGCCGACTTTGCCCGCCCGGACCGCCCGCGTGAACCGCTCTTCGGCCTCACGCAGCGCCCGCTCCGCGCGCCGGCTTCCCACCATCAATCCGATCATCCGCGCTGTGAGGCGCACGTGCCGCCGCGCCATGTCCACGGCCGCCTCCGACACGGCCGGATGCGCCGCGGCCTGCGCCGTCAGTTCCGCCGCGTCCACACCAAAGGCGGCCGCGATGGCGGCGATGCGGCGGGGGTCCGCCGGCGGATTGCCGTGCAGCAGACTCACCGCGCCGAGAGCTTCGCCATCACTCGTGATGGGGACCGAGTAGGCGGTGAGCCCACCGGGGCACTGGCCTTCGGCGGGCCGGCCGGTTTCGACCGCGCGGCGGGCGACCTCCGTCCAACAGAAGGAGTTGGTCCGCCCCTGGGCGGCACGCAGAAGCCGGCACCAGCCGCACACCGCCGTGTCAAGCACGCACTCGCCGCCGCGCCCGTGGATCGCCGCCGCCGTGGGGACGAGGTCCACCATCTCGGCCAGCGATTCCGCGAGGACGTCGTTCCCGACGGCGTCACGGATTTCGGCGCCGTGGTCGGGAGCAGGTTGGCTGGGCGGCTCCGCCATTGAAGGCCTCGTGCCGGGGACCGACGTTTCATGGTTACGCAATCGGTCCGGCGAGATGTGAACGGCGTGCGTGTCGTCCGCCGAGGCCCTCGGCCTGCCGGTCGATCCGGGGCGGCTAAGGGGACTGGAGGCTCCTCGGCCCTGACAATTCACACGGCTGCGATGGTCGGCCCGTTCCGCCATCGCTTCCTGCGCACCGTGCGTTGGTCGGTGGCAGGCACCATTACATAATATAGCATCGGCGGAGGCGAAGGCCAGGCTTGGACAGACCCGGGACCGGCACGCGGCTGTGACCACGGACGGTGGCACCCGACAACCACCGCGTGTGTACGTGGACACGAGCGAGCGCGTCCAAGCACCAACCGGCCGGTGTGTAGCCCCGGAGGGGCGCTTGAGTATAGCTTCGGGCGGCAGCCCGGGGTCACGGAGTGATCCCCGCAGGGGGCGACTGAAGCCTCAGTCGCCGGCTGCGCGGGCTCTGAGGTGAACGATGCGGTGTGGATCCCCGCTCTCGCGCCCGGGGCTACACTCAGTCGCCCGCTGGGCTCTCCTTGCTTGCCGGCCTGGCAGACTCCTGGCTGGTGCCACAGAATCTGGTCACACCTGTGCACGCTGTCGGCCGCGTGGGCATCGCGTAGAATGGCAGCGGCTACGACTAGAGGCGTGCCGCTGGAGGTCGCGGACGATGCGTGTGACAAGTTGCGTCTTGACACTGGTGCTGGCGGGCGGACTGGCCGCCGCCGTTTCCGGGTGTCGACAGCAGGAGCCGCCGCCGACCGGGGCCCCGCCAACGACCACGGCGTCGGGCGGCCAGCCCTCCGCGGCGGAGCAGGCCGCGCTGAAAGCGTTCGTCCAGGAGACCACGCCGCCGCGCACGCCGATCCTGCCGCCGGGACACCCGCCGCTGGACGGATCGCGCCCGCCAAGCTCCCCCCCGGACCAGGGGTCGACGACGGCGCCGGCGGTCGCGCTGCGTTACACCGTGCCCGCGACGTGGCAGCGCGAGCCGGTCCGCTCGCCGCTGCGCAGCGATCAGTATCGTCTGCCGCGGGCCGCCGGGGACGCCGAGGACGCGGAGCTGGCGGTCTTCGGCGGCATCGGCGGCAGCGTGGAGGACAACGTGACCCGGTGGCGCGGTCAATTCACCACCCCCGACGGCCGCCCGATGCCCGACGAAGGTGTCGTGCGCGAGTCATTCGAGGTCGGTTCGCTGCGCGTCACCGTGGTGGATTTGGCGGGACGCTACGCGGCCGACGCCATGATGGCGGGCGGACCGGCCGTCCCGCGCGAGAACTACCGCCTCCTGGCAGCCGTGATCGAAGGGGCGGCGGGGCCGGTGTTCTTCAAAGTTGTTGGCCCCGCGGAGACCGTTGCCCAGCAGCGCGCGGACTTCCTGGCGATGCTGCGCACATTGAAAGCGGAGTAACGATGCGTTGCGGCCCTGCGTCAACCACGTCCGGGGGGCGGGGCCGATGCAGAAGGAAGAACGCCGAATGAAAAAAGGGGGAGGCGCCAGCACGCCAGCCGTCCGGCAGGGGGGCCGGTTTCCTGAATCGGGTGTCTCCCCTTCTTCACGCGCGCCGTCGCGGATTGGCGGGCGTTCGGCCGCTCTGGTGTTCGTCGCCGCATTGGTCGTTCGGGCATTGTACTTGCTTGATAGCGCTGACGACCCCGCGTTCGCGGTCCCGATCATCGACGCGCGGGTCTATGATCGGGCCGCCCGCGCGTGGGTCGCCGGCGACGGCTTGTCCCCCGCTTTCTTCTGGCAACCCCCGTTCTACCCCTTTGTACTTGGCATTCAATATGCCCTGAACGGCGGATCGGTTGTGGCAGTGAAGATCGTCCAAGCGGTCCTCGGGGCCGCCACCTGTGCCCTCACTGCGGTGTTGGGCCGACGACTCCTCGGACCGACGGCCGGCCTGGTCGCCGGACTCATTACCGTGCTGTACGGTCCGCTGATCTTCTATGATGCCGAACTGCTCAACCACGGTTGGGCGACGTTCTGGGCCGTCGCGCTGCTGCTCCTGCTACTCGTCGCGGGCGGACGCGGGCCGGCGGCGGGCCGGGGCGTGATCCTGGGTTTGGTGGGTGGACTCGCCGTTCTGACGCGCGCGGAGTTTCTGCCGTTCCTGGTCGCGTCGGCGGCGTGGCTGGGGTGGCGGTGGCTGCGTTCCACAGCGCCGCGCAGCCGTCGCGTGGCCGCCTGCATCAGTGTGGTGGTGGGCTTTGTTGTCCCCACGCTGCCGGCCTCCCTGGCGAACCGGCGCGTCACGGGGCACTTCGGTTTCCTGCCCGCGGCGGGTGGCATCAACCTCTGCGTGGGCAACCACCCCGATCCGGCGTTCGTCGCCACCGCGGTCGGGTTCAACTGGAACGCGCTGCGGCGCCAGGCGGCCGCCGCCGGTTTCGCGTCCCCCTACGACGAATCGCGGTACTTCTACCGACAGACCTGGGCCGTTGTGAAGGCCGACCCGTGGGCCGCGCTCCGGCGGTTGGGGTACAAGGGCCTGCAACTCATCACGTCGCGCGAAATCCCCCGCAGTCGCAATGTGTACGAGGTGCGTCCCTGGTCGCGGCTGCAAACGGTCCTGACCTGGAAAGCGGGGCCGTTTGGCTTCCCCTTCGGCGTTCTGCTGCCGCTGGCGGTCGTTGGGCTGGTCGCCCAGCGCGGACGGATTCCGCTTCCAGTGTGGCTCTTCCTGGCGACCTTCTCCGCGGCGATTGTGGCCGTGTTCGTCAGCGGGCCGTATCGGCTGCCGCTGATTCCGTTTCTGGCGGTCTTGGCCGCCGGCGGAGGGCGGGCCCTCGCGGAGGTGGTCCGACAACGCCGGTGGCGAGTCGGGCTGGTGATGGGCGTGGGACTGGCGGCGGTCGTCGGCGCGGCGAGCGGGCCCGGTCCGTTCCCGTTGGAGAACCGCGATTTCGAGGCCGGCCTGTGGGTGGGACTCGGCCACGCGTTGGCCGAGGACGGGGACACGGCGGCCGCGGTCCAATGCTACCAGCGCGAGCTTGAGCGGCATCCTCGCTCGATCCCCGCGCACACCCAACTCGGGCTGCTGTTGTTCGAGGCCGGTCGAGTCGGGGAAGCACTGACGCACTTCGAGCACGCGGTCCATGCGCAGCCGCACGCGGCGGACGCACAGGACAACGAAGGCCTGGCGCTGTCGCAGGTCGGCCGCCTGGACGAAGCTGAGCGGGCGCTGCGGACGGCGGTGGCGCTCGAGCCCCACTGGGCCAAGCCGCGGAGTGACCTGGCCGACCTGCTGCGGGCACACGGTCGGTTCGCCGAGGCCGTGGACGTCTATCAGGCGGCGTTAGCGCTGGACCCCGGGAACTACAGGGACCACTTCAACCTGGGTATCGCACTGGCCGAGTTGCGGCGTTTTGAGGAGGCGGCCGAGGCGTTCGAAGCGGCGGTGCGGTTGCGGCCCGAAGCGGCCCAGGCCCGCTTCCTGCTGGCGGTCGCGCTGGAGCACGCCGGCCGGACGGCCGAGGCCCGCGCCGCCTACGAAGCCACGCTCCGAATCGAGCCCGCTCACCGTCCGGCCCGCGAGCGGCTGGAGCGGCTGCTGCATCCGCCTGCCCCCGCGTCGCAGCGGAGCCCCTGAACGGGCGTTCACGGTGATGCGCGATGGAAGGGCGAGACTCCTGCCGAGCCGCTGGGTGGTGCGCAATCGGAGGACGAGGTTCCTACCGCGCCGCGGCTCGCCGGGAGGCTCGCCCTCCCGTCCGTTGTCCCGCCGGCCAGGATACTCTCGTAGCGTCGGGGTCGGCGTCAGTTCCCGTCCCAGCCGGTCAGGCGGGCCAGGAGCCACCAGAACGCCCGACCCTTCTGGTAGCAGTTGAAGCAGTGCGAGTGGGCGCAGTCACCACAATCCGGGCAGTTGTGGGCCGCGCACCAAGTCGTACACCACTCGCACGCATCACTCCCATCGGCGTGCAATTGGCCGTCCGGGTCGTAGCTCTCGATATCGGCGAAGTCAAACAGCACCTTATCGTGCTGCGCGCAATACGCCCGAATCTGGTCGTTGCGCACCCACAGGTTCTCATCCGGGCCGGTGCCGTCCAGGTGCCCCGTCATGTAGACGAAGATGACCTCCGGGTAGTCTTGCTCCAACTCGTCCATCGCCGTCAGGTAGGCGTCGATGCCGGCGGCCGTATTGTCGCTGACGCCGCCGCACCACGACCACACCACGATGTCGATGCCGTGGCCAGGCGTGTTGAGCCGGTCGCGCGTGATGTCCACCCACGCCAGGTCGCCGAGGTGCCCCAGGTCAACGCCGGTCTCCTCATCCAGTTGCAGCGTGCCGGCGTCGCCGTTGAACGCGAAGCGCTCGTCCTCCGCCGCGATCATGTCCATGCCCGTTACGACCTGGCTGCCGTGCGAGGTGTGGCCGTAGAAGATGCGGAAGGCGTGGGCGGCGACGCGGGCGGCATTCGGGATGGCGTCAAACGCCGCCGCGGCCGCATGGTCGGCGACAATCGCCGCCCCATTGGCCGTCCCGTTGCCATTGCCGTTTCCGTTGCCGTTCCCATTGCCGTTGCCGTTGTCCTGCGGTCCGGGAAGTGGCGACAGCCCCGGACACCCGGCACCAAGCCCGAAGCCCAGCGCCAGGACACACAGCGCAAACAGTCCGACCTTGGCCGCACGGTTCGTCGTCATGTTTTGTCTCCTCATGGCCCCACATTGTGTATCGGCCGGCGCGGAGGTTCCTGACACGAATCACGATCGGACGTGCGGCGACAGCCGCGCGTCCAGGAAATAGCCCTCCCCGAGGCGCCGCAGGCGGGAGGCCGGCGGCGGGACCACGGCATGGGCGACACGCTCGACGCCGCGGCCGCCCAGCGGCCCGGGAGCGTCCGCTCCGCCGATGAGCCGAGGGGCGACATAGACGTGGCACTCGTCGGCCAACGCCTCGTCAAAGAACCGGCCCAGCAGCGTCGCGCCGCCTTCCACCAGCACGTTGGTCATCTGCGCCGCCCCGAGGGCATCGAGCACCGCGGGCAACGACAACCCCGCGCGCGTGCTGCGTACCGGCCGGACGGTGCAGCCGGCACGTTCCAAAGCCTGCACGCGACGCCGCGGCGCCGCCGGTCCGCAGAACACCCACGTCGGCACGCGCCGGGCGGTGCGGACAAGTTGTGCTCGCAGCGGTGTTCGCAAACGCGTGTCGAGAATGATGCGCGTAGCGACGCGCCGCGGCCGCCCGACGCGGCACGTCAACAGCGGATCGTCGGCCAGCACCGTCCCCACGCCGACAAGAATCGCATCCATCCGCCCTCGGGCGCGGTGGGCGTACGCCCGGCACGTCGCGTCGCTGATCCACTTCGAATCGCCGGTGCGGGTGGCGATCTTGCCGTCGAGACTCTGTGCCCACTTGAGAATGACCCACGGCCGCCCGTGACGGACGAGCTTGAAGAACGGGGCGTTCAGCTCCACGGCTTCCGCGGCGAGTAGCCCGACCTCAACCTGGACCCCCGCGCGGCGCAGTGCCGCGAAGCCCCCGCCGCCCACCAGCGGATTCGGGTCTCTCAGCGGGGCGACCACCCGGGCCACGCCCGCGGAAATCAACGCGTCGGTGCATGGCGGCGTCCGGCCCTGATGGCAGCACGGTTCGAGCGTGACGTACACGGTGGCGCCGCCGGGCGACTCGCGGCAGCGCCGCAACGCCTCGATCTCCGCGTGCGGCCCCCCGTAGCGCCGGTGATACCCCTCCCCGATGACCCGCCCGCGCTTCACGATGACGCAGCCCACGACCGGGTTGGGCTCGACGCGGCCGCGGCCGCGCTCCGCCAGCCGCAGCGCCCGACGCAGGTGGCGTTCGTCGTCAGTGGGCGTCACGTTCATCAGCGGCCGGCTGGGCGGACGACGGCGCGGGCGCGGCACGCTCGGCCGCCAGCATGAAATCCGCGTCGGTCAACTTCACTGCGGGGTCAAGATCGGCGTAGAAGTACGCGGCGTCGATGTCGCCGGACGCGAGCTTGAGCACCGTGCCCGCGGGCAGGTCGGTGGCCACGTCCACGTACAGCTCCTGAATGGGCACGCGGTGCTGCGACGCCGGGTACTCCAGGTGCAGGTGGTGGACCGTTGGCCCGTCATCGTGCAGTTGCACGAGCCCCTCGTAGCGGACGACCACCGCGCCCTCGGCGTGTTCCAGCGCCGCCAGCGTCCGCTCCATCAGCCGTTCCAGCCCGAAATCCGACAGGGGCCGCTTCGACTCCCCGAACGTGACCGACGTCTGCAAGTCCACCTTGTTGACGGCCGGTGGCGGCAACAGCGGCGGCGACCACCAGCGCGTCACGAACCGCACCTTGTTGTCCGCCTGACCCGCGACGTACACCGTCTCGCCGTACTTCACGTTCTCGTCCAGCCACTTCATGCGGACGCTGAACGGCGAGCGGCGGAACCAGCAGGCGATGCGCTCGGGGCCGTACAGCCGCTGGAACAACCCGCGGCGCTCGTGCCGCGTGAACATCAGCGTGTACTGATTCAGCGCCCGGCAGTTGTCGGCCACCCGGTGCAGATAGGCGGCCGGGTCGCGGCGCACGGCCTCCGCCCGCGCGTCGGCCTCCGCCGGCAGGACGCCGCGTACCGGTCCCGGCCGCGGCTCGATCGTGGGGGTCGGGGTCGCGCAGCCTGCCAGGACACACAGGGCCAGCAGCCCGCCAACGGTGACGGACTTCGTGGCGAGGGGGCATGGGGTGGGAGGGTGAGCCTCCCGGCGAGCCGCGGCTTGGCAGGGGCCTCTCCCTGCCGCGCCGCACGGTTGCGAACGACCACCTTGGCACGGCCGCGAAAGTGCTAACGAGCCACTCGACAGCATACACCACTCCGTCCGACCACTGCTCAAGAGCAGTGGCGCACACCAGCACCCGTTCAGATTGGCCTAGTTTACCGCGAATCCGCCGTCAGTGGGGAGGGCGAGGCTCCTGCCGAGCCGCGCCTTACCGGGACTACCGAGCCGCGGCTCGCCGGGCCGGCAGGGTCGCCGAAGGAGACAGGCTCGCCCTCCCGTCCGGCGTCCCACCCCCGCGAATACCACAGTTCACCGCGAATCCGCCGCCAGGAGGGAGCGGGCCAATTGCTGGGCCGCGGCGTAGGTGGGGTCCCAGCCGACCCACATGCCGCGCACGACGCCGGCGGCGTCCACGACCCGCACCACCGGCAGCTCGGTCAGCCCCTCCACGTCCTGGAGCGGACCCGCCAGGACGTGTCGCAACCCGCCCCCGCAGCGGCCGATCGCCCGGCGGGCCTGCTGCACGTCGAAATCGAGGTTGTAACAGAGCACCGGCGGCGGGGAACGCCCCGGATCGCCCGCAACGTGCCGCAGCGACTCCAGCGCCCGCAGCCCCCAGATCGTGTCGCTGGCCCAGAAGCACTCGATCACGACCCCGGGGCGAGTCGCTTCGCTGGTCAACGTCTGCCCCGCCGGGTCTTGCAGCGACCACGCTCGCGCCGGGCGGTTCAGCCAGCGACGTCCGAGCGCCGCGCGGGCGGCCAGCCGGTCCCCCGCTCCCCGAAGCTGTTGACGTCGGCCGTCGGCGATCCGGGCGAACGGCGAACCCGCCCGCTGGTCCACGTCCGACTTCAGGGTGGACCACAGGCGGTCCAGTTGCGCCTGGATTGCGACGAGATCGTCCGGTCGGGCGAACAGCTCCGTCAGCAGGCGGTCCTCATGTCGCAACGTACGCAGGTAACGCTCGGTCTCGTCCGCCCGGCGGGCCGCCCACTCGGCGCTCTGCCGACCCGCCTGCCGCAGAATGGCGGCCACGCGCGTCCGCTCCTGCCGCCCCTCGTCGCGCTCCTCCGCCTCAAAACGCGTCACGCGGCCCGCGGCGGTGTCGAACCAGAAGCGGCCCGCCCGCGGCCGGCGCAGGAACTCCGCCACGCCGGACAGGTCCTCCACCTCGAAATCAACCCGCCATTGTCCCTGCTGCGCAGCGTCCGGCCCGCGGCCCCAACAGCGCCAGCGCTGCTGGTATGCATCCGGCGGCGAGACCCACGAGGTCTCCCCTTGAACGGGCAGGGGGAGCACCGGCAGAACATCCAGCGCGGGCTCGACCGCGTCGAGGCGGGCGGCCACCTCGGGGGCCATCCGGCGCCGGCCGCTCTCGTGGAGGTGCAAGACCGCCGACCCCACCGACTCGGGCTGCCCCTCGCTGGCCCGCAACACATCCACCAGGACGAGTGTCTCGCCACCCTTGGTCTCGAAGCACCACAGCAGCACCTGCTCGACGCTCTGGCGGCGAACGTCCTCGGACGCCAGCGGCACGACCCACACACGCCGCTCGTAAACCAGGTAGTCTCCCGGCTCCCAGCGGTACTTCAGCCGGTGGTCGGCGGCGGTCGCAGCGACGTTCGCCAGCGCCAGCCCCAGGGCGGCGATTCCGACCGCGGGGCGGCGAGAAGCCGAATGGGACAATCGAAGCGCCGCAGTCGGGCTGGTTCTCAGGCGCGCAGGTTGCCGCGTCCAGGCCATCATGGTCTCGGTAGCGTATCCGCCGCCGCCGAAGGAGTGGATAGGCCGCCGCAAGAAATGCCCGCCCCCGGCGGACGGCGGGGGCCGGCGCCGGGTACAATGCCCCGCGTTGGCCCGGACCGCACCGGCCATTGGCGGGTGCTGCACCGGCGTGTGGGCCGGACGGTCCGGGCGTGCCACGAGGAGACGCGGCCTTGAACATCGTTCGTGAACCGCGCGTGTATCTGGTCGGACGGCAGGTCGTGGAACAGGCCGCCGTGGACGGTTTCCTGGACGACCACGGGCTGACCTGGACGACGGACACGGAGGTGGGCGCGGAGCAGTTGTGCGAGGCGGCCGGGCGGCTGTGCTACATGTCCTTCGGCAAGGGCCGCAAGAACCACGCCGAATACATGGCCCACATCCTCGAGTCGGCCCACGGCTCCGTGCTCGAACACGCGGTGTGGAACTTTGTCATTACGGGCGTGTCGCGGTCGTTCACGCACGAGCTGGTGCGACACCGCGCCGGCTTCGGCTATTCGCAGCTCTCGCAGCGCTACGTGGATGAGACCACCGCCGACTTCATCGAGCCGGACTGCATCGCCGCCGACCCGGCGTTGCACGCGGTCTGGCGGGCGGCGATCGAACAGGCCCATCAGGCGTATGTGCGGCTGGTCGAGGGGCTTCAGCGGCATTTCGCGGGCGAGCCCGACCCGACGCTGCGGCGCAAGCTCGCCCGCCAGGCGGCCCGCAGTGTGCTGCCCAACGCCACCGAAACGAAGATCTTCGTGACCGCCAATGCCCGCGCCCTGCGGCACTTCATCGAGGCCCGCGCCAACGAGCACGCCGAGGTGGAGATCCGCAAGGTGGCAATCAAGGTGTTGCGGATCATGCAGCAGGAAGCGCCGAGCATCTTCGGCGATTACGAGCTGGTGCCGTTGCCCGACGGGACGGCGATCGTGCGGACGCCGCATCGCAAGGTCTGACCGCCGTGCGCCAGCCAAGGGACAGATTCGGAGCGGTCCATGAGTAAGCGGCAGTTCCGGACCGTGTCGGCGATCGCGTGGGTTGTGGCGGCCCTGACCGTGGCGCAGCGCGCCGCGGCCGATCTGGCCGACGTGTACCTCAAGAACGGCCTGATGCTGCGCGGCGACGTGACCGTCACCGACACCGAGGTCATCCTGCGCAACGCCGCCGGCCAGACCCGCCTCCCGCGGGCCGAAGTCGATCGCATCGTCCCGGTGCCCACGCCGGCGTCGCAACCCGTGGCGGTGCCGACCACTTTGCCGGCTCCGGCTGCGGCCACGCCGCCCGTCTCCCAACCCGCCACGGCTGCCGGCGGCTTGGGCGCAGAGGCCGGCGGGTCCGGCCCCGGGGCCGCCGAGCTGCCGCCTCCGCCGCCGGTGAGCGACGCGGACATCCAGCGGCTGCGACTGGCCGAACTGCGGCTGGACGGTCCGGCCGAAGTCGTCCGCGTCCGTTTTCTCCGCAAAGCCCGGCAGCGCGACCTGCCGCTGGAAGTCCTGGACACCCTGCGCCGTCGCTCCGATTTCCGCCCCGCCTGGGAAGACGTGCTGACACGCGGCCTCCCGCACGAGAAGCTCCAGCTCATCGTACGATTGACCGGCACCGAGCACGCCGAACGCATCGCCGTGGACAGCGATCCGGCGGTCTTCGACGCCTTTCGTCGCCGCGTGCTGCCGCTGGTGAACCGCGGTTGCGCCCGGTCGGGGTGTCATGGCGGCAAGGGGGCGCGCGAGTTCCGGTTCCCCGTGGGTTCGAGCGGCAGCGACACGTACGCTTACACGGCCTTCGTGCTGCTGGACCAGATGCAGACCGCCCACGGCCCGTTGGTGAACCGCGCCAATCCGGAGGAGAGCGTCCTGCTGACGTACATGTTGCCGCCGGAAGCCACGGACCGCGGGCACCCGCCAGTGGGCCGCGGCCCCGCGTTCAAGCCCGTTGTTCGAAGTCGCGATGATCGGCTGTACGCCGCGGTGCTGGAGTGGATCGACCAGTTGGCCGTCCCGCGGCCGGAGTACGGCTTGGCGTACGAGAACCCCTACGCGGGTCGGCGTTCGCGCGCCGCGAAGGCCCCCGCGGATGTGGAGTCCTCCCCCGCGACCCGGCCCGCGACGGCGCCGGCGCCCTCGCCGGCCGCGGCCCCGCCCGAGGCGCCCCCGTGAACAGCCCATCGGCCCGCATGGCCGGGTGTGGAGTTCGCACCTGCGATGAGTGACCAACCTGTTGTCGTCAATCCGCCGGCGACCTCAACCTCAACCCAAGGGACGCCCATCGCGGCGGCTTGGCGCAGCCCGCGCACCTGGGGCGTGGGGCTGCTGGTGGCCGCGATGGTGTTCGGGACGTATGCGAGCAGTCTTCGCGGCAGCTTCAACTATGACGACGAAGTCAACATCATTGAGAACCCGAACTACCGTGGCTTTGACACCGCGCGGCTCAAGTGGATGTTCACGACGTTCCATATGGGCCATTATCAGCCCTTGTCGTGGATGTCCCTCGGCCTGGACTACCTCATCTGGGGGCAGGCACCGTTCGGGTACCACCTCACCAACCTGATCCTGCACGTCGCCAACGCCGTCCTCGTGTACGCCCTGGCCCTGGCGGTGCTGGGCGTGCGGCGCGGCACGGCGACCGCCCCCGAACAGCCGCGCTGGCTGACGCCCGTCGTGGCGGGACTCGCGGCGCTGTTGTTCGCCAATCACCCGCTGCGCGTCGAATCCGTCGTGTGGGTCACCGAACGGCGGGACGTGCTCAGCTCGTTCTTCCTGCTGCTGGCGGTGCTGCTCTACCTGCGGGCCCAGGTCGGCGCCAGTGCGGCCCGTCGCGCGGCGTGGCTGGCCGGGGCGATCGTTGTGTTCATGCTGTCGCTGCTCAGTCGCGCGATGGGCGTCACCCTGCCCGTCGTGCTGCTGATACTGGACTGGTACCCGTTGCGCCGGCTGGGCGGACGGTCCGGCGGTTGGACCGACGCTCAGGCCCGTCGCGTGTACCTCGAGAAGCTGCCCTTCTTCATTCTGGCCGCCGGCTTCGCCGTTGTGGCCCCGCTGGCCCAGCAGTCCGCGGCGGCGACGGTGGGCCTGGACGAGCACGGGGTCGTCGCGCGGCTCGTACAAGCCTGCTACGGCCTGGTCTTCTACCTGTGGAAGACCGTCATCCCGTATGGGCTGGCCCCGCTGTACCGCCTGCGCACGCCGCTCCCCGTCACCGACGTCAAGTACCTGGTCCCCGTGGTCCTGGTCGTCGTGGGCCTTGTCGGGTTGCGGGCCCGGTGGCGGCAGTGGCCGTGGCTCGCCGCCGGCGCGCTGCTGTACTTCGTTCTTCTGGCCCCGGTGCTGGGGTTTGCCCAGGCGGGGCGTCAGGAGGTCGCCGACCGGTACAGCTACCTGCCCGCCATCGTGTGGGCCATCCTCGCGGGGGCGGGCCTGCTGTGGTTCTGGCAGGATGCGGCCCAGCGGCCACGTGCTCCGGCGGTCACCGCGGCCGCGACGCTGGCCGTCGCGGTGCTCAGCATCCTGACCTGGCGGCAGTCGCTCGTGTGGCTGACGCCGGAGTCCCTCTGGCGCCATGCGGTCCGGCACGCCCCGTCCGCCACGGCGTACCAGAACCTGGCGGCGGTCCTGGCGCAGCAGGGCCGCCTGGACGAGTCGATTGAGCAATCGCGGCTGGCGTTACAGGACGAGCCGTTGCACGAGCGCGCGATGCGCGGGCTGGCCAAGGCGCTGACGGACACGAAGCGCTATTCAGAAGCCCTGCCCGTATGGGAACAGCTCATCAAGCACGCGCCGGACGAAGCACAGGTCCGTTTCGAGTACGCTCGCACGCTTCAGGAACTCCGCCGCCCGTTCGACGCCATCGCCCAATACCGCGAGGCCCTGCGGCTGGATCCCGACCTGCCCGGGGCCCACGTCAACCTGGGCGGTCTGCTGTTGGCCCAGGACCGCGTGGACGAGGCGATCATGCACTACAAGCGGGCGCTGGCCCGCCAGCCGGACCACGCCGACGCCCATTACAATCTCGGCAACGCCCTCATGCGCCGCGGGGACGACGAGCTGGCGCTGGACGCCTTCCGGGTCGCGTTGGTCGCCCGCCCCGACTTTCCCGAGGCCGCCACCAACCTGGCGATCACGCTCGCCAAACTCGGCCGCACGGACGAGGCCGAGCAGGCCTACCGCGACATTCTTCGCCGCGACCCGAATCGGGGGGTGGCCCGCTACAACCTCGCGCGCCTGCTGGCCGAGTCGGGCCGCCGCGACGAAGCGCTGGCCGAGCTGCGCGAAATGCTCCGGCGAAACCCCCAGGACGCGCTGGCCCGCCGCGCCTTGCAGGCATTGTCAACCACGCAACCGTCCCAGCCCTGACGCGGGGGGGGCGGGACCGGGCGTGGGGCAGTTCAGATGGACCGGTACTACGCGGACAAGCTGTCGGCCGAGCGCTTGCGTCGCTGCTACGAGCTGGCGCCGCCGCGGGTCCGGCAGTACCTGGAGGCCGAGCTGCAACACGCGCTGACGCGGATCCGGCCTTCCGACCGCGTGCTGGAGCTGGGGTGCGGCTACGGCCGGCTGCTGGAGCGGATCGCCCCGCGGGCGCGGTTCGTGGTGGGCATCGACACGTCGTTGGCCAGCTTGCGCCTGGCCAGCGAGTTACTGCTCCAGGCCCCGCACTGCCGGCTGGCCGCGATGAACGCCGCCACGCTGGGCTTCCGCGACGGCGTGTTCGACGTGGTGTTGTGCCTTCAGAACGGCGTGTCCGCCTTCAAGGTTGATCCGCGGGCATTGGTCCTTGAGTGTCTGCGCGTCACGCGGCCCGGTGGCCGTGTCCTGCTGTCCAGCTACGCCGAGCGGTTCTGGCCGGACCGGCTGGAGTGGTTTCGCCTCCAGTCCGAGCACGGGTTGCTGGGCGAGATCGACTGGGACGCAACCGGAGCGGGCGTCATCGTCTGCAAGGACGGCTTCCGGGCGACCACCGTCGGCCCGGACGAGTTCCGCGCTCTGACGGCGGGGCTGCCGGCGGCGATTCACGTCGGCGAGGTAGATGAGTCGAGCGTGTTCTGTGAGCTGACTGTGCCCTGTTAGGCACGCGCAAGACGCGAAAGCACCGGCTACCGCCGGGGCGTTGGGCCCACACCCCCCCCCCCCCCGCGGGGGGGGGGGGGGGGCGGCGCCCCGGGCGCCGCGGGTCCGGAGGGCGGCCGGGGGGGCGC
>CAYWYJ010000082.1:0-17989 GCA_964462635.1 uncultured Planctomycetales bacterium | reverse complement strand
CGCGCGTCGACCTCGCACCACCGGACGAGAAGGCCGGCTTCCCCGCGAGCCGCGGCTCGGCAGGAGCCTCGCCCTCCCGTGTTGTACGATCGCGCGTGCCCATTTAGTTCGGCTCGGGCCGGAGCTGGACGGCGGTGAACTGGACACCGTCGGGCGTCGTCGAGATCGTGTAAACCGCCTGCGAGCTGTAGCGCAGCAGCTTCCCCGATTGGGCCCCGCCGGCCTCGCCCAGCCCTTCGCCCAGGCTCTCCAGCAGGCCGTACACGATCAGGCTGCCGAAATCGCTGGGCCCGGCGGCCATCAGCTCCTCCCGCTTCTTGTTCAGCTCGATTACCGCTTCGAGCAGCTTGCGATTGTCCAGGTACACCGTCAGCCACGATTCCTCCGGGACAAACCGCGCCACGCGCTTCCAGCCTTCGGTCTCGCCCAGGGGCTCGGTGGCGGCCCCGCCGACGGCCGCTTCGACCGCGGGCTGGTTGCCCAGGAGCAGGCGGTCCGTGGTGGCGGCCAGGGTCAGGCCGGGCGGCAGGAAGGGCGGCATGGGCGGCACGTCGAAAACCTGCGCCCCGCGCAGCTCGCGGGCCGCCAGCGGGACTTGGGTGACCGCCGCGTTGCTGAGGATGCGCACGAGCGCGCCCTGGTCCCGGTGGCCCAGGCCGACCAGCAGGCGGGCACAATTCGCCGCCAGCGGCTTGGTCAGCGCCAGCGTGACCGTCAGCGGCGCTTGCAGGTGATCGAGGAAGTCCTTGCGCCAATCGACCTTCGTGCCGTCGGGCAGCTCCACCTGCATCGCGGCGCGAAATGCGTCCGCCTCCGCCGCGTCGTTCTGCCGGATCATGCGCTCGATCTCATCCAGCAGCGGCGACACCTGCACGTTGCAACTGGCGTAGATGCAGGTGTCGGCCGACACCGTGGCGGGGGGCGTGCTGGGCCGGTTCGGCAGGCTCAGCAGCTTGGCCAGGCCGGACCGCTCGCCGCTCATCAGGAACAGCAGCTCGAACTTCGAGTCGTACGACGACGCCCCGACCCGCAAGTGCCCCACCACGCTGCCGAGGCTCTCGGCGCCGATCACCCGCAACGCCTGGCGCAGGTCCTCGGCGTCGGACTCGGACGTGGCGGCTTTGACCAGGCTGATGATGCGCGGCAGGTTGACCAGCACGCGGACGGTCCCGGTCGGTTTCAGGTGCCGCAACAGGGCCTTGTGGTCGTCCGTGTCCGCCAGCGTGCGCGTCCCGCGCTCCTGCCGCAGGATCGCCTTCACCCGCTCCGGTGACCCCGCGACGATCAGCCGGTCCTCGGCCAGGCACATGGCGAAGTTCGCCGGCAGCGCGTCCGGCGCGAAGAGCTCCTCCATCGCCTTCTTCATGATCGCGTCGGGAGAAGTCGGCGGGCCCTCCTCGCTGTCGTCCTTGGGCTCGTCGGTCTTCTCGTCCTTCTCGGACTTGTCCGCCTCCCGCGTGAAGGTGTCGATCGTTGTCCCCTCCGCCGGCATGGCCTCGTGCCGCGCCTGCTCTTTGAGCTTGTTGACGGCGGTTTCGTAGTACTTCTTGAGCACCTCACGGTCGCCGACGCCGGCGATCAGGCCGGGCTCGACGTCTTCCGGCTTGCCGCCCGGGGCGCTGGTGAGATAGAAGGCCAGCGGGCCGGCGAAAGGGTTCTTCAGTTGTTCCGCCGGCACCTCCAGCATCGCCGAAAGCCGCTTCTTCAGCTCTTCGACGGCGGTCCCGATGGGGTCCAGCTCCGCGAGGCCCTTGGTCGCTTCGCGGTCGCTGAGCATCTGGTAGGCGCTGGTCTGCTTGAACCCGTCCCAGGTCTCGCCCACGTCCGTCACCCCCACGTAGACCAGCGCGTCGGCGGGGGCCCACTCGGCGGGGTCAACCAGCACACGCTTGGGGGTTTCGGCCTTGGGCTCCTGGGTCTGCGTCTGCGCGGGGCGGTCCGGGGCCCGCGCCTGGGCCAGAATCACGGGGCTCATCCACAGTACCAACAGGCCGGCCAAGCCGCTCATGACGCTTCGCATGGTTCATGCCCTTTCTGCTGGGTTGATGGTTCAGTTCGGGGTCTCGTCACGCCGCCGTAAGGTCGGGGGCTCCGGGTTCCCGCGGGCCGGCGGCTGGAGGTAGCGGTACCCGGCCTCGGAGCTCTCGGCGTTGTAGGCGAACGCCTCGCGGTTGCGGAGGAAGTCGATCACGTACCGCGTCGGGATCGCAAACCCCAGCCCCTCGCCGCCCATGATCTTCATGTTGATGACGCCCACCACCTCGCCGTGCACGTTGAACAGCGGCCCGCCGGAGTTGCCCGGGTTGATCTGGGCGGTCGTCTGGATGTAGGCCAACCCGCTTTCAGCACGGTTGCGGCGGCTGACGATGCCCTCGGACACGCTGCGCTCCAGGCCCAAGGGGTTGCCGACGGCGAAGACCGGGTCCCCGTCCCGCAGGTCGTCCGTCGCCGACAGATACGTGATGACGGGCGTGTAGCCGGTCGGCAGGCTCACCTTCAGCAACGCCAGGTCCAGGAACGGGTTGGTGGCGACGATGTCCACGTCCTCGAACTTCTCGCGGCGGAACTCGTCGCCCGCGCGGCGGAAGACCGTGACGGCCAGGCGCCGCTCGCCTTCGATGACGTGGAAGTTGGTGATCAGGTGGCCCTGCGCACTGACGAAGAACCCGCTGCCCAGCCCGCTGGGCGAAGACACGAGGGCCACGCCCTCCCCGAAGCGCTCCGTCAGTTGCTTGACGCTCTGCGGCGGCAGGTCGGCGGTGCTGTAGAGGTTCTCCGTGGCCACGATGCGGCCGGCCGCGGGGGCCGTCTCCGCCTCGTCCTTCCGGATTTCCAGCACCTGCCGCCGCGGGACCGACAGCACGTCATAGCCCAGGTCGAGGATGACGCGCTCCGCGTTCTCGCGCAGCACCGGCGCATTGATCTTCTGTCCGTCACGCAAGATCACGATCTCGGCGTGGGCCGCGGTCACCGCCGCCAGGCCGACGAGCCACATCCACGACACGCCACAACGACCACTCATGCAGGGTCTCCCGTTCGGGCCTCAGCTCCCACTGCCGCGGTACGGACATCGTAGGTCGCGGTGCCCCGGCGGGCAAGCCGCGGTCCGAGCCACGTTGTCCTGTCGAGCCACGCCGTTCAACTGCGCGGGCGACGGCGCCGCCGCGTCGGGGGCCGCACCCCGGCCTCCGGCGTCTCGCGCGGCGGGCCGTCGGCCTCGGGATCGGTCGGCACCAAGTCCACCCCGGGATGGACCTTCGCCAGCGCGAGCTTGTGGGCGGTCACGTAGTGGGTCGCCAGCTCGTTCCAGTCGAAGTGCCCGGCGTGACTCTCCACACGGTTGCGCAGGGCAATCCGCTCGCGGCGCGACATCCCGGTCAGCGCGTGCAGCCACGCCGCCACCTGCCCGATCGTCGCCTGGGGGCTCACGCCGCGCCGCCGCGCGACGAACAGCCCCTGGCTGTCGTGTTCCGGGAACTTCTGCATCACGTAGTCACCGAAGCCGCTCAGGTCGCTGGTGACGGCGGGAATGCCGCGGACGACGCACTCCATCGGCGTGTAGCCCCACGGCTCGTAGTACGAGGGAAACACGCCGAGGTGGCAGCCGCGCACAAAGTCGTCGTAGTCCATGCCCAGCAGCGGGCTGGTGGCCGACACAAACTCGGGATGAAACACGACTTTGACGCGGTCTTCCGGCCGGTTCCACAGGGCGCGATGACGCAGGTGGCACAACACCGGGTCGTGGGCGTCGTTGACCAGATCGTGCGTCACGATGGTGGGCAGCGGCCCGCTCCGCCAGGCGTGCAGAATCCGCTTCAGCCGCACCGTGGTCGATTCGTCCAACAGCTCGTCCAACCGGGGCAAGCGGCCGGCGGCCACGGCCTGGAACAGCCGGCGGCCCATCTCCTCGCGGACGGCCTCGCACGTCTCGCGCAGCTCGTTGAACATCGCCTGCCGGTTGAGCGTTTCAACATTGAGCGCGCGGTAGGCGGCCCGGGTCACAATGAAGGCCACCACGGTGGCGCTCGACCCCTCGGCCTGCAAGCGCCGGTTCAGCTCGTACAGGGCCTCGATGAAGATGTCGAGCCCCTTGTTGTGGTACTCGTAGCGGCCGGCGGTGAACACGTACAGTGTGCGGTCCAGGTCGAACGTGTAGCTGGGGAAGAAATGCCCCATCACGAACTCGTGAATCCGCTCCTTCGCCGCCCGGTGCAGGACCTGGAACTCGTGCGGGGCGGCGAAACGCTCCACCCGCAGCCCATTGGGCAGCAGCACCTCCGGCCGCCGCCCCAGGAACCGCTCCGCCTCCAACGCCGTGATGCCCGACACCGTGGTGAACACGTCGGCCGCCTGGGCCGCTGCTCCCTCCAAGGCGTGCCGATGCCCGAAGCCGTGCTGGACGGCCACGGCGCCCGCGTCAATGCCCGGCAGGTGGTCATACAGGTTGGCATCGGCCGAGCACAGGCTGCGGCCCACCAACGTCGCGTGCGTCGTGAACACGGTGGCCACCGGGAGCTGCCGGTGACGCAGGATCGGCAGCGCCGCCGCCCCCTGCCACTCGTGAAAATGGGCCAGCAGGGCCACGTCCGGACACCGCGCGTGCAGCGCCGCCAGCACCTCCGCCACCACGCTGCCGAACCCCACAATCTCGTCGAATTCGTGGTCGCCCGGCGGCGAGCTGATGCCGTTGTCCTTCCACAGGTAGTACTTGATCTCGGCCAGCCGCGGGACGACCGCGCCGGTATCCACCAGCAGCACCTGCGGCCGGCCGGTGATCAGCCAGCGGCCGAAGTGGAACCGCAGGCCGCGGCCTTCCAGCGTGCTCAGCACGTCCCGCAGCGGCCCCACGGGGGCTTGCGGCTCCAACTCGATCTTGGCCGACGCCTCCCGGTATGGCCCGATCAGGCAGTACGCCGCCCCCCACCGCCGCACCATCACCGGCGCCTTGCTGCGCAGCACGGTGTAGATGCCCCCGGCTTGGCTGCACACCTCCCACGAGACCTCGAACAGCCACGCCGTCGCGGCGCGGACGCGATCGAGCGGCCCCGCGGCGGGCGGGGGCCCCGCGGGGGACGCGCCCCGACCGGTTGTGGGCTCCTGGCTCATTCAAGCGACCCTGTCAGCGCGCTCGCCGCCGTGACGTGAGGGCACTGTAGCGGGCCGGGGTTGGCTGTGCTACCCGGTGCGGGACGCGGGTCCGCCCGGCCGCGCCGCACCGCAGACCCGCCACGATTCGTGCCCGGGGGGTCTTGACGCGCGGCACACCGGGGGTGGGTAGAATAAGGGCGATTGGCCGTCGCACCGCTCAGGCGCAGCTGGGAGGCGCAGATGTTCATCGCAGGAATAGGGGTAATACTGCTGTGTCAGGATCCGGCCGTTACCGCGGCGATTGAACGGGTGCGCCACGGGCGCACTTTCAGGAATGCCCGCGTCACGTGGGAGATCGACCCGGGAGTGGACCAGGAGCGGCCGGTGCGCTACGGCGTGCATCAGTATGCGGGTGACCAGGTGGCCTACGAGTTCCACTACCCCGAAATGCCGCCCCAAACTCAGTTGAGCAACCACGGCATTTTCCAGGGCCTCACCTGGGAGAGTGGGTACCTCGAAGGTCAGGGCGACGTGCGGATATGGAAGCAATTCGACGACCTGCGGCAGGGACATGGCCCGCAGTTCGATTTCCGTCGTCTCGGCGTGGATGTGGCCCTGCGGCTCCGCGCCGTCGGCGCGCCGGCGCCGGGGGAGCAGCCGGACTACCGGGTTTCAGTCATCGGCTCCCTGGTCGAGGTTTCGCGACGGGACAAACAGGGGCAAGTGTTCAAGTGGTACCTGGACCCGCACAAGGCGTACAGCGTCGTTGAAAGCCAGGTCGTGTACGGGAGCCAAGTCATCAGCAAGGCGGTTTCCACACTGAGGGAGTGGCGTCCGGGCCTGTGGTACCCCGAGTCGGTGCAATACTACCGCACCGGCCCTGGAGGGGAGCTGCGGCTCCACGAAACGCTGCGTGTGGTCGATTTCGCGTGCGACACGCCGGACCTGCCCGATCGGCTGACTCCCGATGACGCAGGGTTGGACGTGGGCACGAACATCACCCCGCTGCGCGGGGACCAGCCGCCCGAACTCATGATCTGGGATGGGGCGAAGCCGGTACCGCTGGCGGAGTTCCGAGAGCGTGAGGAAAGAGGGGAGGTGCGGATAGGGCGGCGCTTCAATGAGGCGGTCGCGCGCATGCAAGACTACGCCAACGAACAGCGCCGTCTGGAGCGCGTCACGCCTTCCCTGTGGGAGCAATACGTGCGGGCCTTCATCGCCCGACACCGCCTCGACGAGGCGAAGACGCGCCGGGCCTGGCAGTTCCACGACGAGTGCAAGAAGCAGGCGGAAGCCTATCTGGCACGCCGGGAGAAGGACTTCAAGGCGTTCGAGGAGGAGTCGCGTCGGATGCGCCAGGCAGCCGACGCCGAGGCCGAGAAGCGCCTGGAGGACAAACGTCGAGAGCTTCAACGCCCGGTTGAGGAGATCTTCTCGCGACTTGTCGCACGACTGGAGAGTCTGCTGCCGACTCCGTCGCGCGTGGGCGAACCCACTACTCGGTCGGACGGACCGGCCGGGCGCCCGCTCGAGGCTGAGGGGCAGCCCATGAAGGGAGGATGACGACGCGCAGTGCACGAGCGGTACGGGGGTTGCACCGTGACCCCGGGCTCGCGCCCGGGGCTACATTCAAACGCCCCTACGGGGCTACCCCACGGGCCGGTTGGCGCCTGGACACGCTCGCTCGTGTCCAGCTGCGGACTCGCTGGTCGTCGGTTGCCACCATCCCTGGTCACACCCGTTCCACGCCGGTGTCCCGCGTGCTTGTGTCTCCGCGCGAAGTGCGGGATAGTGGCGGCGCGGCCGCCCGGCCGATTGACAAGGACGTCATGTTTCAGAAGCGCCTCACCTGGTTCTGGGTGTTCCTCAGCCTCATGACGCTGGTCATTATCGCGCGGCTGGCCCAGATTCAGATCGCCGAGGCGGCCCACTACCAGGCGCTGGCCGAGCGCATTCTCACGCGCCGACCGGAGTACATCCCGGCCCGCCGCGGCGCGGTCCGCGATCGGAACGGGGTGGTGCTGGTCCGCGACGAGCCGGGCTACGACGTGAGCGTCCATTACGGGGCGCTGGCGTTGCGCGAGGACTACCTGTTCCAGGCGGCGCGGGCGCTGCGCGAGCGCGGCGACTACGAGGCCGACGCCAAGCTGCGGGACATCGCCGCTCAACTCCCCGACGAGATCGAGAGCATGTGGGACCGGCTGGCCGCCCTGACGGGCCTGCCCCGCGCGGAGCTGGCGCAACGGGCCGACCGCGTGCGGGCCCGCGTCAGCCGCTGGCGGGCCGCCGCCCAGCAGCCGGTCCGCGAGGAGTATCAACTGCTCCCGGTGATCGAGAACGTCCCCCACGAGACCGCGTTGGCCATCGCGCTGGAACTGGAGCGGTACCCGTGGCTCCGCGTCGTGCCGGGATCGCGGCGGGTAGCCCTCGACGCCGACGCCGCTGTTCATCTGCTCGGACGACTCGGCGCGGCCGGCCCCGAGCGGATCGCGGCGGACCCGCTCCGCGGCGACGAGCTGGGCGGCCTGCGGCCGGGCGACCTGTGCGGCATCAGCGGCATCGAGCACGTCGGCGAAGTGGCCCTCCGCGGCCGGCGGGGCCGCGTCATCCTGGACTACGGGTGGCGCGAGCGCGAGCGGACCGACCCCGTCGCGGGCCACGACGTCCACCTCACGATTGACATGGCGCTCCAGCGCCACGTCCTGGCGCTGCTGGACAAGGCGGTCAACGAGCTGCGGCCCGAGGTCCGCGCCGGGGCGGCGGCCGTCGTCATCGACGTGGCCACGCGCGAGGTGCTCGCGCTGGCCAGCTACCCCGTCTACGAATACGAACGTTTCAACGACGAGTACGACCGGCTGCGCGCGGACGCCCGCCACCTGCCCCTGAGCTTCCGCGCCGTGCAGGCCCAGTACGCCCCCGGGTCGATCTGCAAGGCGATCACACTGATCGGCGGCCTGAGCGAGGGCGTCGTCACCCCACAGACGCACTTTCACTGCACGGGCTACCTGCTGCCGAACCAGCCCGACCGCTTCCGCTGCTGGATCTACAACCTCAACCCCGGCATCACGCACGACATGACGGACAACCCCGCCGGGCAGGATGGCGAGAGCGCGGTGCGGAACTCGTGCAACATCTACTTCTTCCGCGTCGGCGAACGGTTGGGTCCGGAGCGGCTGTGCGAGTGGTTCAGCCGCTTCGGCCTCGGCCGCACCCAGGGCACCGGCCTGATCGAGGAAACCGAGGGCATCGTGCCCACCGAAGCCTGGCTCAGCGACCCGCGCCGCCCGGCCCCGCGCCGCCACCAGAACGCCGACGCCTGGAACTACGCCATCGGCCAGGGCGAGGTCACCATCACCCCGCTTCAGGCCGCCAACGTCGCGGCGACCATCGCCGGCGGTTACTGGGCCCCCGTGCGGTTGGCCTACGACGACACGGGCCACGCCTTCGGCGCGCCGCCCGCCCCGCCGCAATCATTCGACGAAGCCCACCTGCAAGTGCTGCGGCGCGGCATGTGGCGGGTGGTCAACGAGCCGGGCGGGACGGCCCACCGCTGGGCCCCGCTGGCCAGCCGCGACTACGAGCTGTGCGGCAAGACGGGGTCCGCCCAGACCGTGCAGCGCGTCATCAACTGGCGTTTCACCTGCCAGTGGCCCGATGGCCGACGCGAGGAAGTTGTCGCCGCCTCGAAGCCCGAGGTGCTGGCGCTGTTTGACGACCCCAAGCCCGAGATCGTCGCCCGGCAGGCGAACGAGCGCTTCCCCGCGCTCCTGGAGGGCGAGACCGTGCCCGCCCACGCCTGGTTCATCGGGTTCACCCAGCCCACCTCCACGCCCCGCGGCCAACGCCCCGCCGGCCGCGTCTATGCCATCAGCGTGGTCGTCGAGTTCGGCGGCAGCGGCGGCGCCGTCGCCGGCCCGGTGGCCAAGGCGATTGCCGAGTACCTGGTGGGGGAACGGGGAACGGGGAGCGGGGAACGGGGAACAGGGAACGGGGAACGGGGAACAGGGAACGGGGAACAGGGAACGGACAACAGAGAGCAGGGACTTCGGGATGGAGGTATTGAGGGATTGAGGGGGCATCGGACGCTGGTCACTCAATCCCTACATCCCTCAATCCCTCAGTCCCTTGATCCCTTGGCCCCTCGGCCCCTCGACCCCTTGGCCCCTCACGGCCCGACCCTCCCCCAACCCCTCCTCGCCACAGCGAGTCGCCCGTGGCGACCTGGAAGGGAGGGGAGTCGCGGAACAACCCCGGGAGCATGACCGCCGGTGAGCGCCCCATTCTTCAAGTTGACCCGACTCGGCTGGAGCCTGGCGTTGCCGGTGGTCTTTCTGTCGGCGGTCGGGCTAGCGTGCCTGCACGCCACCGATCGCGGGCTGTCATCTTCCGGGGCGCCGGGAGCGACCGACCAGAGGTTGGTCCCCCAGCCGTCCGAGATGGGCGGGGGGCTGCGGCTGTACCACGCCCTGGGGCCAGCGGCGGTGCGGCAAGCGCTGTACCTGCTCACCGGCGTGCTGCTGATGGGGCTGGTCTTGTGGCCCAGTTACCAGAAGATCGGCTGGTACGCCTACCCGCTATACGGGCTCGCCATCGTGCTGCTGGCGCTGCTGGTGCTGGACCGGTTTGTCGACGTGCCCCTGGTGCCCGTGTCGCGCGCCACCCGGCGCTGGATCCGCGCGGGGCCGCTCGGCATCCAGCCCTCCGAGTTCATGAAGGTCGCCCTCATCCTCGCCCTGGCCCGTTACCTGCGTTTTCGGCACTCGTACCGGCGGCTGCGGGGGTTGATCCCACCGTTGCTGCTCACGCTGCTGCCGATGGTCCTGATTCTGTTTCAGCCCGACCTGGGGACGCTGCTGATGCTGCTGCCGGTACTGCTGGCCATGCTGTTCGTGGCCGGGGCCCGGCGGCGACATCTGGCGCTGGTGGTTGTGCTGGGCTGCGCCACGCTGCCGCTCTTCTACCTCTACGGCATGAAGGACTACCAACGGGCCCGGATTCAGGTGCTCTTTCGCCAGGGCACGGCCGACGAGGCCTGGCAGCAGGACGAGGGCTACCAACTGCGGCAATCGAAGATCGCCCTGGGCACCGGCGGCTGGACGGGAACGGGCTACGGGACGGGCATCTTCGTGCAGTACGAAGACCTGTTGCCCGAAGAGCACAACGACTTCATCTTCGCCATCATCGGCCACCAGTGGGGGTTCGTCGGGGCCGTCCTCGTGATCCTGGCGTATGCCCTGATCGTCCTGTTCGGCCTGGAGGTGGCCACGCTGACCAACGACCCCTTCGGGCGGCTGCTGGCGGTCGGCGTGGTGGTGATGATCGTCGCCCAGGCCCTGCTCAACATCTGCATGACGATCGGCCTGGCCCCCATCACCGGCATGACCCTGCCTTTTGTCAGCGCCGGCGGCAGCAGCCTGTGGGCCAACTTCATCGCGCTGGGCCTGCTCCTCAACGTCGCCCAGCGCCGCCCCCTGCTCATCGCCCGGCCGCCCTTCGAACACGCGAACGGCGACTGAGCCGCATTATCCACCAGAGGAACCGCGGAGACCCAGAGAGCGCTGAGAACGCCGAGGGGAAAGGAGAGCAATGGCGCGATGCCGCCCCACGCGGCCGGTTTGGTTCTATGGCCGGCTTTTCTGATCTGCTCTCTGCGGCCTCTGCGGGCCTCAGCGTCTTTGCGGTGAACCACCCGGACCACACCGCGCGTCAGCACGGCACGTTCGGCCGCGGCAGGTCCTGCATGTCGCGGGCCAGGTACAGCGGGCCGATCGCGCGCTCCACCGCATCGAGGATCGTGTTCGACGCAATGAGCTGCCGGATCGCCTCGATGTCCGGGTACATGACCCGGTCGTCCTTCATGAACGGCACCTTCTCGCGGATCAACTCGTACGCGACGCGCGTCCCGCGGCCCGGCTGCTTGCCCGGGTAGAAGTCCATCGCCTGGGCCGCCGCCATCATCTCGATCGCCAGCACCGCCCGCACGTTCCGCAGGATTTCGCCGCACTTGCGGACGGCGATCGGCCCCATGCTGACATGGTCCTCCTGATCGGCCGACACGCTGATCGAGTCCACGCTCGCCGGGTGCGACAGGACCTTGTTCTCCGACACCAGCGCCGCGGCGGTGTACTGCGCGACCATCAACCCGCTGTTGAGGCCGTTGCCCTCGATGAGGAAGTCCGGCAGGCCGGACAGCACGGGGTTGAGCAGGCGGTTCGTGTGCCGCTCGGAGAGGTTGGCCGATTCCGACAGCGCGATGCACAGGAAATCGACCGCCATCCCCACCGGCTGGCCGTGGAAGTTGCCCGCCGCGAAGTACTGCCCCTCGTCGCCGTAGAACAGCGGGTTGTCCGCCGCCGCGTTCACCTCGATGTTGACCACCTGGCGGACGTGTTCGAGGGTGTCGAGCGAGGGGCCGAGGGCCTGCGGGGTGCAGCGCATGCTGTAGCCGTCCTGCACCTTACCGGTCTTGTCCGCCATGATCTGGCTGCCCTCGAACAGCCGCAGCAGATTGGCCGCGACGGCGTTCTGCCCGCCGAACGGCCGCTGCCGGTGGATCATCGGATGAAACGCCCGCTCGACGGCCCGCAGCGCGTCCAGCGTCATCGCCGACGCGATCATCGCGTTCTTGAGTACGCGTTCGGCGTCGTAAACGAGCAGGGCCGCGCCGGCGGTCATCATCTGCGAGCCGTTGATGAGCCCCAGCCCCTCCTTGAACGTCACGTCGGTCGGCTTCACGCCGGCCCGGCGCATGGCCTCCGCCCCGGACATGAGCTCGCCGTTGTAGAAGGCGCGGCCCTCGCCGAGGGCCACCTCGGCGAACTGTGACATCGGCGACAGGTCGCCTGACACGCCCAGCGACCCCTTCTCGTTGATCGCCGGAATCACCCCCTTGTTAATCATGTCGAGTACGGTGTCGATCAGGCACAGCCGTACGCCGGAGTAGCCCTTCGCCAGCACGTTCGCCCGGCACAGCATCGCCCCCCGGACGACATCGGGCGGGAAGAAATCGCCGGTGCCGGCGGAGTGGCTGTAGATGATCCGGCGGCTGAGCTCGGCGCTCTGCTCGGGCGAGATGCGCACGCGGGCCAGCTCACCGATGCCGGTCGTGACGCCGTAGATGGCGATGTTGTCGCGGACGCACTTTTCGAGGAAGTCGCGGGAGCGTTGGGCCTTCTCGCGGGCCTGGGGGGCGACGGCTACGCGGGCGGCGTGACGCGCCACGGCGACGATCTGTTCGATTGAGAGGGAGTTCCCGTCCAGCACGACTTCCATCGGTGCGACCTCGCTATCAGACGGCAGGAATCCGGCGAACCCCGGCGCGTCCGCCGCGCCGAGGCCGCCGCCGCACGGTGTTCAGGAACCCGGCAGTATAGCCCAACGGGGCGCCCCCAGCGACGCGGGCGTCCGACCTTTGCGGCACGGGAACTCACGCGGCGCACGACGATGGCCGCCGGTTGCGATTGCTACTTGTGGGTATCGGGAGACATGGGGTACCGGACGGGAGGGCGAGCCTCCCGGCGAGCCGCAGCTCGGCACCCCTCGGCGCGGGGCCTCACGCCCCCAGTTGCAGGCTTGCCAGGCCGCTAGGTACGTCGTCGACGAACTCGAAGATGCGGTCCAGGCCGGTCACCAGAAAGACGCCCCACACCTGGGTGTTCACGCCCGCCAGCTTCATCCGCCGCTGGTTGGTCAGCGTGACCAGTTTGCGCAGCTTGAGGAGCTGGGCGATGTTGGAGGAGTTCAGGTAGCTGACCTGCCCGAGGTTGAGCAGCACGTCGTGGCGTGGGTCCTTGGTGCACTGCTCGATGATCGCGCCCACGTCATCGGTGAACTGCGGGTCATCACCCAGCTCGCCCAAGAGCACCGTCTCGGACCACTGTTGCACGGACATGCCACGACCTCACACGCGGCCCCGCCGGACCGCTGCCGGGCCCCCGAGGTGCGGCAGACGATACGGTCCGCCGACCCACCCGTCAACTCGGGGGCTTGAGCCTCTCCCCCGCCGCGTACCAGTACGCGACGCTGCCGAAGTGCAGCCCCCCCGCATCAGCCTGCGTGTTTTCGAGCGTCAGCCGGAACGCCTTGTGGAACGGCACGTCGTCCGCGACGTGCCAGCGGTACGCCGACTGCATGCGCGCCGGCTCGCCGCGGGTCACGCCGAACAAGGCCCCGGTCCACGGGCGCCAGCCGCCCGCGTCACCGACGTAGGCGTCGGCCCCGGGGGCCAGGACGAGCGGTCGCGGCGCCCCATCGACCCACGCTTGCCAGGCCCCACCTCCCCACCACTCCCGGCGTGAACCCGAGACATTCAGCACACAGCCGACGAAGCGCCCCGCACCGGTGACGTCGAGTATTGAGTATTGCGCGTCGCGGCAACGCCGGACCTCCGCGTAACGGGCGTGGAACCGCAGCGCGTCGGCCGCCGGCGGTCGCGTATCGACCCGCAGGTACAGCATCAGCCCGATTTTCCGCGTCGAGGCGTTGCGGTTCTCGATCTCGATCCGCAAACCGTCCCGGTACGGCATCGGCCACAGGCAGTACATGTACCGGTCCTGTCCGCGCGGCCGTTCCGGCAAGGGCACCGGCAGCACCTTGTCCGTCCCGACCATCAGGCTGTTGAATGGCAGCAGGTCGAAACCCACGCCGAAGAAGTCCAGCAGCGGCGAGTCCACGCTCGGGGTCGCCGCGCCGTCGACGGTCACGCGCAATTGGCACTGGTGCAGGGCGCCGGGCTCCTGGGGATCCGTGGGGTCAGTCAACGCAACGTACAGTGCGCGCACGGTCCCCGCGCCGGACAACGCCTGCGTGAGCACTTGTTTCGGCCCGATCTCGTCCGCCGCCGCGACTGGCAGCAGCCGCTGCCCGCCGTCGATCTGTCTGTCCGACAAACCGCCGGTCAGCGTGCGTTTGGCGTCCTCCAGGGCCCGGCGGGCCGCGTCGTCCGGCCAGCGGAAGCGGGCCGCCTCGGTGCCCGGGGCGAAGCGCACGGCGCCGACGTGGTACGCGGCCGGCCCCTCTTTGGCTTCGAGGCGTGCGCTGCGCCCAAACGGGACGGGGTAGACGCCCCACCGGCCGCCTCCGACCAACGGGCCCTCCCACGGGGTCCGCCGCCCCCCCAGCAGGTCTTCGAACGAGGTTTCGAGGGCCACCTCGCCGTCGAGCACGAAGCGAACCTGCCCGCGCGCCTCATTCACCCACAGCCGCAGGATCGCCCCAGGGCCGTCCAGCTCCGCCAGCACGTCCCACCCGTCCGCCCCCGAGCGCCGATCCGACGAGCTGAAATACGCCATCTGCTCACCCGCGACGGGCGGTCGCAGCAGGCGGTCCCGGTCGGTCAATCGGGCGAGCAGGTCGGCTTGAGTGACGGCCGGCTGCGCCAGGGCCGGCCACGCCAGCGCGGCCATGACCGAAATCGGCGTCGGCAATCTCACGACGGCCCCTAGACGTTGAATTTCACCGTGACGAAATCGCCGTCCTGCACGACGTAACCCTTGGGCTCCAGGCGCACCTTGCCCGCCGCCTTCGCGTCACGAATGGTCCCCGCCGCCCGCAGGTCGTCGTACGCGATCGTTTCGGCTTTGATGAACCCGCGCGCCAGGTCCGTGTGTATGCGGCCGGCCGCCTCGTGGGCCGTGGTCCCGCGCGGCAGCGGCCACGCGCGGACCTCGTCGGCGTTCGCGGTCAGCATGAACACCAGGTCGAGGGCGTCGCAGCACGCGCGCACGACGCGGTCGCGGGCCAGCGCCCCCAGGCCGTACTCCTTCATGAACGCCGGCCGGTCCGCCGCCTCCATCTGCACCAGCTCCGCTTCCAGCTCGGCGCAGACCGCCAGCGTGGCCGCCGCGTGTGGGTCGCGGAATGGCGGTTCCTGCGCGAGGTGGTTCTCGCCGACGTTGACGACGACGACCACGGGCTTCTGCGTCAGGAAACCGAAGCTGCGGAGCAGTTTCTCCTCATCTCCCGGCTGCACGACCTCGCGCAACGGCCGCTCCGACTCCAGCGCCGCCTGACACCGCTTCAGCAGGTCGAGCTCGTGCTTCTGCTGGTCCCGCTCTTTGCTCGGTTTGGTGAGCGCCTTTTCGAGCTTCTCGACGCGGCCACCACAGATCGCCAGGTCGGCCACGAGCAGTTCATCCCGGAGCTGCTCCAGGTCGGCCTGCGGATCCACGCGCCCGCGATGGGCCGGGACCGCTTCCGATGCGAACGCCCGTACGATCAGCAGGAGCACGTCGACCTGCCGCAACGTCGGAACGTGCCTTTCCAGTCCGGCGTGCTCAACGTCGCCCTCGGCGCTGCCCGGCAGGTCGATGAAGTCCATCGTGGCTTCGCAGCGTTTCTTGGAGTGAAACAACTGCGCCAGCAGCTCCAGCCGCGGCTCCGGGACATGGACCGCCGCCAGGTTCTCTTCGTTCAACTTCAGGTGGCCGCGGGGAACGCCCGATAAGGCCGTGAACAGTGCCGTCTTGCCCGACAACGGGAATCCGACGATCGCCACGCGCATCGCGGTCTCCGCTCGTCGCCGGCCGGCCGCGGCACCGCCTGGAAACCGCGCCCCGTCACCGGTTGTCCCGCCCACGTTCCGATATATCATACCGGGACACATGGCGGGTCGGTAGGCTTGGCTGGCGTGACGTGCTGGGCCCGCCGGCCCCGGCCGATAGAGAAGGTGCAGGGCACATTATGCAACGCGTTTGCCTGATCCTGGTCGCGGTAGCGGTCTCGGCGCTGATCGGGGGTTGCCCCCCCGAGAACTATGACAACCTGGCCCCGGCCACGCTGCGGGCGATCAACCGCATCGTGGACGACAACGACCTGACTCCCCAGGAGAAACGCACCGAGCTCGAGGCCCTGGGCCTCAGCCCGATGACCGTCAACGTCCTGCTTCAGGAGGAGCGCCTCGCCAACCAGTTCGGCGGCGACCTGCGCACCGCCTACGTCAAGATCACGAAGCCTGATTACCGCGCTTTGACGCCGGACGAGATCCAAGTCTACGGCGACGAAGCGAGTGAGGTGGACACGACGCTGAGCATCGAGCTGACCGACAAGGAGGCGCAGGCCGTCGCGCAGTTCTTTGACGACGAGGAGATTTCGTCTCCGGAAGACCTGGAGGCGTTCCTGGAGGACAGTGACAACGAAGTGCCCGAAGTGATCCCGGATGGGGTGTTGCGCAGCTTGTTTGTGGACTTCGATCCGACGCGGTTGTTGTCCCGCTTGCCCTGAAGGAGATCACTCATGAATTGGACCTCTTCGCGTTCGCGGCGCCTCGGCGCTGCGGCGGCCGCCGCTTGCCTGTTGCTGACCGGCTGCTTCTCGATGCCCTGGACGCGCACCGGCAACCAGGGCGGCGGCACGCTGCTGACGGCAACCACCAAGCTCGCCAACGACGACCTGGGCGGAATCACGCCCGACGAAATCCAGCTCCTCACCGACGCGGCGATTCAGATCACCGGCGTCGAGGTGCCGCCCGTCACGGACGAGCAGGCGGGCGCCGTGGTCACGTTCCTCGGCGACAACAACATCACGACGGTGGCCTCGCTTCAGGACTTCATCCGCCGAGCCGAGGAAGACCCCTCGTCGGTGGTCATCTCCGACGAAGTGCTGGCGGCGCTGCGGTCGATCATCGACAACCTCGACCAGTACCGGGCCGCCATCAATCAAGGGCTGGGCGACATCGGCCTCGGCATCTAGGAGTGCCTATCAGAACCCCGCACGCCAGTGCGGGGGCTCCGCGCCCCACCACTTGCGTGGTGGGTTCTGTTGGGAGCTGTGAGTCACCGTGCGCGAACATGCGGCACGGGAGGGCGATCCCCGCGCGCCGGGACGGCCGAGCCGCGGCTCGCCAGGAGGCTCGCCCTCCCCGCATCGCGCCCCGTGAAGCCATGTGAAGCCGAAGGCAGTGTGGCACTAGCCGACGGCCGTTGTGTGCCCGCCGCAGCCGGTGTGGCAGCGGCCAAGGGCCGGTGTGCGTGCGCCGAAGCTGGTGTGGCACCGGCCAATGGCCGGTGCGTGCTCCCATGACGCTTGCGCCGCGCGGAGACTTCGCCGGCGTCGCGCAAAGCCAGGGCGGCGCCGGCTTGGGAGCCGGTCGCCGCCTCGGGGACCTGGGAAACGGGGGTTTCGGTACGGTCTACTCGTGGGACGCGGGGACCACGCTCACGCGGCCCCCTGACCGCCGCGGCCCGGTCGGCTTCCACCGACCGGGGCCGGGCGGCGTGATCCTAGAACTGCTCGAGGTTGGTGTCCTTGCCCGCCGGGTGCGCGGCCGGCTCCTCGGCCGGGGCCGGCGACTTGGCCGTGTGTGCCGCGGGCGTGGCAGAGTGCAGGTTGATCTTGGTGGCGTGGCCCGCCGGCCGCACGGCCTGCGACCGCGCCTTGGTTCCGCGCTCCGGGACCGGGGTGCCGGACGGAGGCTGATGCCCGCGTGCGCCGCTGATGACCTTCGACAGCTCGTCCACCATGGCCTTGACGGTGTTGGCCTGGGCGGAGAGCTCTTCGGCGGCCGAGGCGGACTCCTCGGCGCTGGCCGCGTTCTGTTGCGTCACCTTGTCCATCTGCGACACGGCCAGGTTCACCTGTTCGACGCCCTGGGCCTGCTCCTGCGACGCCCGGCTGATGCCGTTGACCAGGTCGGCCACCTTGGCCACGTCGCCAACGATGGCGCCGAGCGCCTTGCCGACCTCGCCGGCCACCGACGTGCCCTCGCGGGCCTTGGAGACCGAGTCTTCGATGAGCCCGGTGATCTCGCGCGACGCCTGGGCGGCCCGCTGGGCCAGGTTGCGGACCTCATCGGCCACGACGGCGAAGCCCTTGCCGTGCTCGCCGGCGCGGGCCGCCTCGACGGCGGCGTTCAGGGCCAGCAGGTTGGTCTGGAACGCGATCTCCTCGATGACCTTGATGATCT
>CAYWYJ010000081.1:0-18000 GCA_964462635.1 uncultured Planctomycetales bacterium | reverse complement strand
ATCGCTCCGTGTCCGCGACGAGCGCGGCGCCGGCGATGCAGCCGACGAGCGCCGCAACCATGCTCCGCACCGCTTTCGGCAGCGGTCGCAGCAATGCGAGGTCGGACACGGCGACCCGGCCGCCGGGCTTGAGCACGCGGGCGATCTCGCGCCACACCCGCGGCTTGTCCGGCGACAGGTTGATGACGCAGTTCGAGATGACGACATCGACGCCGCGGTCGGCGACCGGCAGGTGTTCGATCTCGCCAAGACGAAACTCGACGTTGTCCAGGCCGGTGCGCTCCCGATAGGCGGCCACGTTGCGGCGAGCCTTGCTGAGCATCTCCGGCGTCATGTCCACGCCGATGACGCGGCCGGTCGGCCCGACGCGCGGTCCGGCCAGGAAGCAGTCGAACCCGCCGCCGCTGCCGAGATCGAGGACGACCTCGCCCGGCCGGAGCGACGCCAGGGCGGTCGGATTGCCGCAGGACAGCCCCATGTTGGCCCCGTCGGGCAGCGTGGCGAGGTCGGCTTCGTCATAGCCGATCTTCCGGGCGAGCGTGTCGGCCGTGCTGGCCGCCGGCCCGCAGCACGACTGGCCCAGGCCGCGCGGGGAGGGCGAGGCTCCCGCCGAGCCGCAACATCCGCTCTGGTGCTGGGTGGTCTGCCCGTGGTGACAAGCCACGGCGGCGTATCCCGCCCGCACGTGTTCGCGGATGGACTCGGTATCGTTCATCTTCGTCGAATCGGACATCGTGGGTTACCTCGTTGGAACTCGGCCAGTCAACCCGGCGAGCGCTGTGTCCGAAGAACACGTCGCAGACGGGGACCATCCCTGTCCGCTCACCTTGACCCTCCCCCAACCCCTCCTCGCCACAGCGAGTCGCCTGTGGCGACCTGGAAGGGAGGGGAGTCGAAAGCCGCCCGGCGGCCGGTCAGGGCCTCCGGCAGTTGTTCGATGAACGCGCGGATTTCGTCGCGCACGCGGCGGTAGTGCCCCAGGGCCTCGGCTTCGGTCCTGGCATCGCGGGCCAGGCGCGGCGGATCGTCAAAGCCGACGTGGACGACCTGGGTCCGGCCGGGGAAGAGCGGGCAGCTCTCGTGGGCGTGGTCGCACACCGTCAAGACGTAGTCGAACGGCACGTCGCGTAGCTCGTCGACGTGCTTGGAACGCTGCCCGGAAATATCGACGCCCGCTTCCGCCATGACGCGGACGGCGAGCGGGTTGAGCCCGTGCGTCTCGATCCCGGCGGAGTACGCCTCGATCGCGTCGCCTCTCAGGTGCCGGGCCCAGCCCTCGGCCATCTGGCTGCGGCACGAGTTGCCCGTGCAGAGGAACAGCACTTTCAGCTTCGATAACACGCCGCCAACTCCCGCCGGTTCTTGTGCCGCAGACGCGCGACCCGCTCGGCGTCCCTGGCGATCGTGGCGTCCGCGGCCAGGGTGCCCAGCACCCAGCGCAGCGCCTGGCGTACCGCGGGCGGCGCGCCCGGCCCCGCCAGCCGGAAGTAGCACCAACGCCCGTCTTTCCGCCGCTTCACGAGCCCGGCCTGGCACAGAATGTCCATGTGCTTGGAGACCGTGGAAGGCGCCAGTTCCAGCAGGCCGACGATGTGGCAGAGGCACAACTCCCCGTCGCGCAGGGCCGCCAGCGCCCGCAGGCGGGTTTCGTCACCGAGTGCCTTCGTGATGCGCAGGACGGAGGTCATGTCGCCGGCCCATCAATTCGTCAGTTGACGAAGTATTGTAGCAGACCGATCGGCCAGGGCAACCCGCCCCGCGCCGGGCGGGTTCGGCAAGCGGCCCTCCGCCGCGAGGTGGCAGGGTCCGACTCGCGCCGATACGCAATCCGAGCCGCGACCGTGAGGGAGCGGAGAGATGACCGCTTCCTGACGGGCGCGGCTCGGTAGGCCACGCGCGCTTCGTTTCGCTCCCCGGCGCGCGGCCCGGAAGGAGTGCCCCGGCGCCGGGCGGACCGGCTACTCGCCGTACTTGGCGATGATCTGCTCCTGGGTCTGGCAAGGGTGTCGTACTTCCTAGGGACCGGAGTCACCCCTCGGTGGGCTGTTCCGCGGCCTCGATCCGGCGCAGGGTCTGGAGATCGTAGTAGCGCTCGCCGCAGTCGGGGCAGACTTCGGCCGGCACGTTGGCGATCGTCCGCCCGTCGCGCCGCGTGACCGACACGCGTTCACGCCGGACACGTTCGGAGCCGCACGCCGCGCAGCGGGTCAGGCCGCCCGTCTTACTCGCTGAACGTGGCGATCTTCGCGGAGACGAAGATGCAGAACACCGCGCGGCCTTTCTCGCGGACGATCGCCCCTTTCGTGTAGATGAGCGTCCCTTCGTAACTGAAGCTCTTGATGACATGGAGTCTCTCGCCGGCGTATCGCCGGGCGCCGCTGCGCGACCGCAGCGTCTTCTCAATGGTCTGGGCATTGACGATCGACTCGATCACATCGTCGGCACACAGACCGTCCCGGTCCATCTCGTCCCGGGCCTTCTCGGTGAAACGCACGTTGCCGTGCAGCACGAGCCGCTTGATCTGGAGCAGCACGTCCATCCAATTGTACCCGATCCGACCCGCGGCGGCCGGGCCGCGCTTCCCCCTGGCCGGCCCGGCGAGCGCGGCGCCGGCACGGAATCACCGGGCGACTCCGTGCCGGCACCCTTCCCGAAGAAGCGGCTACTCGCCGTACTTGGCGATGATCTGCTCCTTGGTCTTGCCGAGGATGTCGTACTTCTTGCCGATCTTGGTGAAGGCCGCGATGGTCTTGTCGATGTGGCTGAAGTCGTGGGCCGCGGACATCTGGCAGCGGATGCGGGCCAGGCCCTTGCCGACCACCGGGTAGAAGAACCCGATCACGAAGATGCCTTCCTGGTACAGGTCGCGGGCGATGTCCTGGCTCAGCTTCGCGTTGTACAGCATGATCGGGACGATCGGGTGGTCGCCGGGCTTGATGTCGAAGCCGGCGTCCTTCATGCCCTTGCGGAAACGCTTGGTGTTCGCTTCCACCTTGTCGCGCAGCGCCGTGGACTCGGTGATCATGTCGAACACCGCGATCGACGCCTTCACCACGATCGACGAGACCGTGTTGGAGAACAGGTACGGGCGGCTGCGCTGCCGCAGCATCTCGATGATCTCCTTGCGGCCGGTGGTGAAGCCGCCGGAGGCCCCGCCCAGCGCCTTGCCGAGCGTGCCGGTGACGATGTCGACTTCGCCCATGACGCCGCAGTACTCGGTGGCCCCACGGCCGGTCTTGCCGATGACGCCGGTGCAGTGGGCGTCGTCGACCATGACCAGGGCGTCGTACTTCTTGGCCAGGGCGACGATCTTGTCGAGCTGGGCGACGGTGCCGTCCATGGAGAACGCCCCGTCGGTGGCGACGACGCGGTAGCGGGCGCCCTGCGTCTCCTTGAGCTTCGCCTCGAGGTCCTCCATGTCGTTGTTCTTGTAGATATAGCGCGTCGCCTTGCACAGGCGGATGCCGTCGATGATCGAGGCGTGGTTCAGGGCGTCGGTGAGGATGGCGTCGTCCTTGCCGAACAGCGGCTCGAACACGCCGCCGTTGGCGTCGAAGCAGGACGAGTACAGGATCGTGTCCTCGGTGTGGAAGAAGTCAGCGATCTTCTTTTCGAGGATCTTGTGGATGTCCTGCGTGCCGCAGATGAAGCGGACGCTGCTCATGCCGTAGCCGTGCGTCTTCAACGCCTCGTGGGCGGCCTCGATGACCTTGGGGTGCGACGAGAGGCCCAGGTAGTTGTTGGCGCAGAAGTTGATGACTTCCTTGGGCTTGGCCCCCGGCGGATACTCGACGCGCACGTCGGCCGCCTGCGGCGTCAGGATGTAGCGCTCTTCCTTGAAGAGGCCTTGATCGCGGATGCTGGAGAGTTCTTTTTGCAGGTCCTGCTTCATCTTGCCGAACATCGATTCTCACTCCTATGGGCCGGGCGGTTCCGGCCGGGTCCAGGTCGGGCCGCGCCCGACATATCGCACATGTCAACGGGTCCGACGACCCGGTTCACATCGCCGCGCAGTCCGAGGCCAGCAGTGCTTTGGTATCGCTGGCGCTCATCCTTCGATCACCACGCCCTCGCGCCGCGCCACCTCCAGGATCGGCCGGCTCGCGTCCGTTTCCCACTCCCGCACACCGCAAGGTACAGGCTCGATGCGGGCGTCGGTGACGGCCCGCAACTCCCAGAGAATGTCCACCAGGCGGCGGTCGTGCGGCGCATCGAGTTCGGGTGCGATCACCACCAGGTCGATGTCGCTCCACGGCCCCGACGTGCCGCGGGCGTGCGAGCCAAAGAGCACAGCGCGGCTCGTGCGGATGCCCGCCGCCCGCGCCGCCGCCAGGTACCGGCGAACGCTTAGCTCAATCGACTCAGCAACCACGAATGCATCTCCCGCGCCTGGGCCAGATCGGCGGCGGCCGCTGCGGGCTCCGGCTGGCTCCGTTGCATGTCCGGGTAGCGCCCGGCCAGGCCGTATTGCTGAAAGCGGGCCAGAAACACGCGCTGCTCCGGGGCCACGGTCAGACCGGCCAACTCCGCCAGCCGCAGTAGGTCGTGGATGCGCGGCGGCACATCGCCGGTGGTCCGAGTGACGTGCGCCTTGAGCACCTTTTCCAGGGCCAGGTGCGCCAGGAACAGCGCGTGGCGTGAGTACCGGCCGGCCAGCGCTTCGGCGGCGGAAAGGTCCTCCACGCTGCCGGTGCGCCAGTATTCGACCTGTTGCTCAATGTCCATCACTCCGGGCCTTGGTTATTAAGTCCCTCAGCAACTCGGCAAGTGGGCTCCGCAGCACTCCGCCTTTGGCCTGCAAAACGTTCCTGGACGGTCGCAGTACAGATGCGATGACGGGCGGTGCGAAGCCCGAGCGCCGCCAACGGCCGGTACGGAGCCCGGCCGCTACAAACAGCCGGTAAGAGCCCCGGCCGGCACGCCCGTCAGGCACGCAGGCCTGACGCTACTTGCGGCGTTGCAGCGCCGCCTCGTATTCCTTCGCGTCCGGGAACAGCACGACCTTCGCGCTCTTCCGCGGCCGCTCGATCATCTTCCCGAAGCCCTTCTCAAAATCGCTGAGCTTGAAGATGTCCGTAATCACCGGCGTCGGATCGAGCCGGCCGTTGGCCAGCAGGTTCCGGTTGCGGTACCACGTGTCGAAAATCTTGCGGCCGTTGATGCCGTGAATCTGGCAGCCCTTGAAGACGATGCCGTTGTTGTACGGGATCGGCAGCGTGTTCTCGCTGGCGACGCCGAAGGCCGTCACGCGCCCCGCCTTGCGGACGCAGGCGAAACAGTCGTCCACGGAGTCCTGCGAGCCGACCATCTCCAGGGCGATATCGACGCCGTCGCCGTTGGTGTGGTCCAACACGAAATCGAGCCGCTCCTTGCCGGTCGTCTTGTTGGTGTATTGCTGGAGGTCGGCGCCCATCTTACGGGCGATCTCCATGTTCACGTCGTACTTGCCGAAGTGGATGATCTTCGCCACGCCGACCGCCCGCGCCACCCCGATCGCAAACAGGCTGATCGGCCCGTCGCCGGTGATCAGCATGGTCTTGCCGGCCACGTCCGCGTCCTCGCCCAGCACCGCGTACGTCGCGTTGCCCAGCGGCTCCTGGATCGTGGCGACCTCCGGCGGAATCGACCGGTCGTTCGGCCAGCAGATGATCTCCGGCAGCGCGAAATACTCGGCGAAGCAGCCGTCGTAATCGACGCCGAGGATCTTCATCCGCCGGCCCACGTGCGCCTGGCCGAGCATGGCGGTCAGGTCGCCGGGGTCGTAAATGTGCGTCTCGGCGGAAATGTAGTCGCCGACCTTGATGCGCTGGCAGTGCGAGCCGACCTCGACGACTTCGCCGGCGACCTCGTGGCCGAGGATTTGCGGCAGGGCCTTCTCGCCGATGCGGCCGGCCGACCAGGCGTCCCACTTGTAGATGTGGACGTCGGTGCCGCAGATGCTGGTGGCGCGGACCTTGACGACGACCCAGTCGGGTTTGGGTTTCGGGATGGGCTTGTCGAGCATTTCCGCCCCCGCGGTCGGCTTCGTCTTGACCACGGCTTTCATGGTCGCCATGCGGACTCTCCTCAATCTCTCTTGGCCGCCTACGCCTCGTCGTCAGGGAAACTGGCGCAATACGCCCGGTGCCTCCGCAGCCCCTGGGGTCTCCCGCCGCGCGCGTGGCTGATCGCCGTTGGGCGTGCCTCCCGCGGCTGACCTTCTACCCAAAGGTCAATCACGTGGCACACCCCGCCCGGGCTAGCGCTACAACCGAGGGGCCGTGCTAGCCCAGTCCGGAGAGTCTACGCCAGGCTGCCGCGGCTGGCAAGATGGGGTAGGATGCGCGCGGGAGCCCCGATATGGGAGTTGTCCAATGCTGTTTGCCCCCGGGATCGCCATGATGCCTTTGTTGTCGCTCACGCTGACCCTGGCGGAGCCGCCCGCGACAAGCGGACCGACGCCGCCCGCCACCGGCTTCCTCTACAAGACGTTGACCCTCGACGGGCAGTCCTACGCCTATTGCGTCTTCGTGCCCCCGGACTACCAGCCCGACCGGTCGTGGCCGGTCGTCCTGTTCTTGCACGGGTCGGGCGAGCGCGGCGACGACGGGTTCCTGCAAACCGAGATCGGCGTCGGCCGGGCGTTGCGGCGGAACTACCGGCAGATTCCGGCGATCGTCGTGATGCCACAGTGCCGGCCCGGGCAGCTCTGGGTCGGACCGATGGCGGTGCTGGCGCTGCGGTGCCTGGAGGAAACGTCGCGGGAGTACCGCCTCGACCCGCAGCGCATCTACCTCACGGGACTTTCGATGGGCGGGCACGGGGCGTGGCTCCTGGCGGCCAGCCTGCCTGACCGGTTCGCCGCCGTCGTCCCGGTCTGCGGCTTTGCCGAACTGGGGCCGTCGACGGGCTTGGCCCAGCGCCTGGCGCCGCCGCTGAAGAACCTGCCCATCCGCTGCTTCCACGGGGCGCAGGACACGAACGTGCCCGCCGAGAAGTCGCGGGAGATGGTCGCGGCCATCCGCCAGGCCGGTGGCCAGGTCTTCTACACCGAGTTCCCCGACGGCGCCCACGACATCTGGGACCGCGTCTACGACGACCCGCAGTTGTGGCGGTGGCTGTTGGAGCAGCGGCGGCCCAAGCCGCAGGGGTGACCCGTGAACCGCTCTCCCTTTCAGGTCGCCACGGGCGACTCGCTGCGGCGAGGAGGGGTTGGGGGAGGGTCGCGTCTTGCGACAACGACCATCGTCGCGGTTCCCGGATTCGTGTGGAGTCGGGGTCGGAGATAGCCACTATGTCAGCGTGCGCAATGTCGCGCCCACCGTGCCGCGAGGCTCTGCCTCGCGACTGCGGCAAGGCGGAGCCTTGCCGTACGACCCGCGGCGCGGATTCGCACACGCTGTCTTAGGCGGTCCATGCGGTGGGCAGCTGACGTATGGCACGCGAAGCGCCAGCGAGCGCCCCCTGGCAGCCGCGCTCGCTGGCGCTTCGCGTTCTGAGCAGCGACCTCAACTTCGGCGTCGCCGCGTGGACTTCCTGAGCCGCAATTCGCTCAGCCGCCGAGGCATCGACCCGCCCGGCGACACCCGCTTATACTGGCGAGCACGCCCGCGGCAGGTGCCGGCCGCGGGTGAGGCACGGATTGCCGGAAAGGGTGGCGAGTCTATGGACCGACCCCACTTCGCAGCGGTTTGGACGCTTGTCGGCGCGGCCCTGCTCGGCGCGGGCTGTGAGACGCCGCCCCGCGGCCAGCCCGCCACGGAAGGCGAACTGGCGGCGTACGTCGAGCTGGTCCTCCCCGCGCGCATCGAGATTCAGCGGTTCCTCACCAAGCCGGTCAGCTTCGCCGGCGACGGCAACGCCGACGGCCTTGAAGTCATCCTGGCGGCGTACGACGCCGCAGGCGACCTGACCAAGGTCGTCGGCACGTTCCACTTCGAGTTGCAGACGCGGCGGCTGTCCGACCGCATCGGCACGCGGGTGGCCTTCTGGCCGGTGGAGATGAACTCCAACAAGGCGATGGTCCTGTACCGCGACCCGCTGTCCCGCTTCTACGACTTCCCGCTTGAGTTGGACCACAAGCCGCTGCCGGCGGGGCAGTACGTCCTGACCGCCTGGCTGCAACTGCCCACGGGACGTCGGCTCATCGACGAGTATGAGTTCACCTACGACGGCGGCGGCGCGGCCCCGCTGCGTTCCTGAGCCCCCGCGCTGAACTGCGCGATCAAGAACGGTCGCCCCTCATGGCCTAACGTCGCGCGCCGAACTACGCCACGAACCGCCGTCGCAGGCGGTTGCCGTTGCGCTTGTACAGCCCCCACGTGAGCTCGACCACCTGCTGCGTCGTCGTCAGCTCACACCCTTTGGCCGCCAGTTGCCGGATGGCCATTTCGCCGTCCTCGGCGTTCCACCAGCCGCAGGCGTCGGTCACGACCGCCACCCGTCGGTGACGCAGCAGCAATCCGAGCGCCAGCAGTCGCACCGAGGCTTCCAGCGACACGCCGAACACGACGAACCGCCGCACCGGCAGCTCGGTCAGCAGCCGGTCGAACTTGGGGTTAGTGAAGGGGTCGCGGTGCTCCTTGGTGAGAATGGCCTGCTGGTGTTCGTGGAGCACCTCGAGCGAGACGCACAGGCAGTTGTCGGAGTCGATCTGGACGCGGTTCGGCAGCAACGTGCAGGGGAGCTTGCGCTGACCGCTGGTCCCCAGCACGCACGCCGGTCGGGGCAGGCCGCGCACGTCGGCGGGTCGTCGGCCGTCGACGCAGGACAAGGTGGGCACGCCGGCCCAGCGGGCGCAGGCCATCAGGTGCTTGACGTTGGGGACGACCTGCGGGGCGTTGAGGCTGGGGAGGGCCCCTTCCGGGGCCAGGTAGTCACGTTGGGTACACAAGTCGACGAAGACGTCCGCTCTGCGCGCAGTACACACGGCGCAGTCCCTCCAGAGAATGTTCCCGACAGGTGACGGCCGCGCCCTCTCGGGCCCCACGCAAGGCCCGGCTTCTCACGCGACCGCAGCGCGCTTCTTCAATTGTGACCTGAAATGATCGGCAGAGCTGCCAACCACTTTCGCCTCCGTTGCGGGCAATTCTACGCGCGGGGCTTCGGCTTGGCAATGAAAATCCGCCCCGCTCTCCGCCCCTGCAAGACCGATAATGCGGCCGACCCTTCCGCGCGTCGTCCGCTGCCGACGTGTCGCCGTATTATCCCCACCGACCCCTGCGTAATGCGAATCGCCCCCGCTCCGCACGAGCTCTTCTGCCCCGACAGCGATAACCCGTCAACGCGCGGTGCCCTGGGCCACGCGGTCGGGCGGCGCGTCAGTTCACCAGCCGCCCGTTCACATAGACGTTGACGCCGAAGCCGTCGCCCTCGCCGACAAAGTGGAACCGGATGGTGTCGCCGCAGTCGAAATCCTCGCCGACCTTCAGCAGTCGTGTGTCATCCGCCTGGCCGATGGTCTCATTAAAGAAGAACTGACCGGCGCTGTCGCTCTGGATGACGCCGACGCGATCGCAGGCCAACCGGTACGCATCCGGGAACTCACCGGGCGCCAGAATCCCCGTGTTCAACTCGGAACTGGAGCTGAACAAGCGGCCCCAGAACCCCGTCTCGTCGTCGAACTTGATCCGCGGCGCCACCTCGTAGTCCGTGTCGTTCCACACCTCGACCTTGACCACCGTCGGGTCCAGGTCCGGGATTTGGATGGTCGCGTCGCTGCCGTCCGGCAACTCGATCGTGATCCCCCCGCCGCAGCCCGCCAGGAACCCCACGAGCCACACGCCCCCGGCCATCCCCAAGCATCGACGGCGGTTCATCGGCACACTCCTCTCCGGCTTGCAGGGCCCCTGGCACGCGGCATACTGTTCGCTTCGCGCGGGGCCGGCCCGCGCCGGACATTGGTAGTCTAGCCCCCGGCGACCGAGTTCACAACGTGTTGGACCGCCCGGACCGGCGGAGGTTGGGTCGATGTCGTTGATGATCAGTGTGTCGGGCGTGCGCGGCATCGTCGGCCAGACGTTGACGCCGGCCGTCGCGCTGGAGTTCGCGCAGGCCTATGGCACGCTGTTGGAGGGCCGGCGCGTGGTCCTCGGCCGTGACACGCGCCCCAGTGGAGCGATGTTCGAGGCCGCCGCCGCGGCCGGCCTGCTGGCCGCCGGTTGCGACGTGACCCAGCTCGGCGTCGTGACGACCCCCACCGTGGGGCACGCCATTCGTCAAGGTGGTTACGCCGGCGGCGTCGTGATAACCGCCAGTCACAACCCGGCGCCTTGGAACGGGCTCAAGTTCCTGGACGAGTTGGGCGTGGCCCCCGACCCGGCGCGGGCCCGCCGCATCGCCGACCTGCGGCACGACTTGGCGCCGCGCACCGACCGCTTCGGCACCTTGGCGCACGATCCCGACGCCGGCCTGCGCCATGTGGAGGCCGTGCTGGCGGCCTGTGAAGTGGATCGCACCAAGTTGCGCGGGCTGCACGTCGTGCTCGACAGCGTGAACGGGGCCGGTTGCCGGCACACCCCGCGGCTGCTGGAAGCCCTCGGTTGCCGCGTGACGCACCTCAATGCCGAGCCGTCGGGCTGCTTCGCCCATCCGCCCGAGCCCCTGCGGGAGAATCTGGGCGACCTTGGTGCCGCGGTGCGGGCCAACGGAGCGGCGATCGGCCTGGCCCAGGATCCCGACGCGGACCGGTTGGCGCTCGTGGACGAACGCGGGCAGTACGTCGGTGAGGAATACACGCTGGCCCTCGCGGTCCTCTGGGTGCTTTCCCACCGTCCGGGACCGGTTGCGGCGAATCTCAGTACATCAAGGATGATCGACGACATCGCCGCCCGCCACGGCGTCCGGGTCTGGCGCACGCCGGTCGGCGAAGCCCACGTGGCACGCTGCATGTTGGCGAACGGTTGCGTGATCGGGGGCGAGGGCAACGGCGGCGTGATTGATCCGCGTGTCGGCTACGTCCGCGACAGCTTCTCCGCCATCAGCCTTGTCCTGCAACTGCTGGCGGACCGCGGCCGGCCGCTCAGCCAGATCATCGCTGAACTCCCGCGTTATGCGTCGGTGAAGCAGAAACTCGAAGTGCCGGCCGACCGGATCGCGGGCGCCATCAGTGCCGTCGCGCGGGCCTTCGCGGACCGCCGGCCGAATACCGCCGACGGCGTGCGGGTGGACTTCGACGAAGGCTGGGTCCACTTGCGGGCGTCGAACACCGAGCCCATCGTGCGCGTGATCGCGGAGGCCGGCAGCGAAGTCCAGGCCCACGCCCTGGCCGACCGGGTCCGCGCGGTAGCGGGGCTATAGAATCCGATTGGGTTTCTTTTCCGCTGCGCTCCACCTTCGGGCGCGGACGATGATGGTGTATGGTGCCCTTATGAGCGTGGAAACCAGCACAGTGGAAGCGGCGGCGGCCCCGGGGAGCGGCAGTCTCATGCAACACGTACGCCCCTTCGTGATCGTCCCTTCGCTACCCGAAGTTCTTGAGCCCCTAAGGCAACTGGCCTACAACCTGTGGTGGACCTGGAACCCCCCGGCCACCGACCTGTTCCGGCGTCTGGATGTCGATCTGTGGCGCCGCGTGGGCCACAACCCCGTCGCCCTGCTGTGGCAGGTCCGCCAGGAGCGGCTGGAGCAGGCGGCCCGCGACGACGCCTACGTCGCCCAGCTTTGTCGGGTGATGGACAGCTTCTATGTTTATCGGAACAGCCGCACCTGGTTCGAGGAGACCTACCCCAACGACCAGGACTTGATCGTCGCCTACTTCTCCGCTGAGTTCGGGCTGCACGAGAGTATGCCCATCTACTCCGGCGGCCTGGGGGTGCTGGCGGGTGACCATCTGAAGTCGGCTTCCGACCTGGGCATTCCGCTGGTCGCCGTCGGGCTGGCTTACCGGCAGGGCTACTTCAAGCAGCAGCTCACGGAGGACGGCTGGCAGCTTGAGAGCTACCCTGTTCACGACCTGCACCAGTGGTGCGCCACTCCCGTCGTGGACAACGCCGGCGAGCACGTCAAGGTCCACGTCCCCCTCGGCCCCACGACCATCGCGGCGGCCCTCTGGCTCGTCAAGGTCGGCCGCGTCCGCTTGTATCTGCTCGACGCCGACCTGCCCGAGAACCCGCCGGAGCTACGCACCGTGACGGCGCGGCTCTACGGCGGCGACCGCACGATGCGGATTCGGCAGGAGATTCTGCTGGGCATCGGCGGCTTGCGGGCGCTGCACGCGGTGGGCATCGAGCCCAGTGTGTGCCACATGAACGAGGGCCACGCCGCGTTCCTGGCGCTGGAGCGCGTTCGCACGGTGATGCAGACGCACCGGCTGAGCTACCGCGAGGCGCGCGAGGCGGTGTTCGGCGGCAACCTGTTCACGACGCACACCCCGGTGCCGGCCGGCATCGACCGGTTCGAGCCGCGTCTCGTGGAGCAGCACCTGGGCTGGATGGCCGCGGAACTGGGCACCAGCACCAAGGACCTGCTGGCCCTCGGGCGGGAGCACGCCGAGCGGATCGACGAAGAGTTCTGCATGCCGCTGCTGGCCCTGCGGATGAGCTATCGCAGCAACGGCGTTAGCAAGCTCCACGGGGAGGTGGCCCGCGGTATGTGGCAGGGTTACTGGCCCGGTATCCCGCGCGACGAAGTGCCCATTCTGCATATCACCAACGGCGTCCACATTCGCACGTGGACCGGCCCGACGATGGCCGACCTGCTGGACCAGTACCTCGGCCCCGGCTGGCCCGAAGCCACCGAAGACGACCCCGTCTGGAAGCGGATCGACGAAATCCCCGATGCCGAGCTGTGGCGGGTCCACGTCCGCCGACGGGAGTGGATGATCGCCGCGCTGCGCCGGCGGCTGCGCGACCAGCTCAAGGGGCGCGGGGCCCCGCCGGCCGAGATCAAGATGGCCGAGGAGGTGCTCGATCCGGAAGCGCTCACGATCGGGTTTGCGCGGCGTTTCGCGCCGTACAAGCGGGCCTCGCTGATCTTCCGCAACCTGGACCGGCTCAAGGCCCTGCTGTCCAACCGCGACCGCCCGGTGCAGCTCCTCTTTGCGGGCAAGGCACATCCCAACGACGGCGCCGGCAAGGAGCTCGTCAAGCAGATCGCCGTCATTTGCGCCCGGCCCGAGTTCCGCCGCCGGATCGTCTTTCTTGAGAACTACGACATGTCGTTGGCCCGGGTCCTGGTGCAGGGCGTTGATGTGTGGCTGAACAACCCGCTGCGGTTGCACGAGGCCAGCGGCACCAGCGGCATGAAGGTGCCGGCCAACGCCGGCCTCAACCTCTCCTGCCTCGACGGCTGGTGGCCGGAGGCCTACAACGGCGAGAACGGCTGGGCCATCGGCGACGGCCGCGTCTACGACGACCTCGCCTACCAGGACCATATCGAGAGCGAATCGCTTTACAACCTGCTCGAACGCGAAGTCGTCCCCGCGTTCTATGAACGCACCGAGGACGACCTGCCCCGCCGGTGGATCCGCCGCGTCAAGGAGTCGATGAAGACCCTGATCCCGGCCTTCAACACCAACCGCATGTTGCGGGACTACACGGACAAGATGTACTTGCCGGCCCAGCGGCGTGTCCGCCGGGTGTGGAGCGATTCGTTCGCGCTGGCCCGCTCGCTGGCGGCGTGGAAGGACCGGCTGCACCGTCACTGGTCCGAGGTGCGTGTCGTCGAGGTGCAGGCCGATTCGCACGCGGTGTTGAAGGTGGGCGACCGCCTCACGCTGCACGCCCGCGTCCACCTGGGGCCGATTCCGCCGGAGGACGTCGCCGTCGAAGCCTACTACGGGTCGCTGACGCCGGACGGCGAGATCACGGCGGGGCGGGCGGTGCGGATGACGTTTTCGCGCACCGAGTCGGCCGGGGAGCACTGGTTTGAAGGGGCGATTCCGTGCCAGGTCAGCGGGCGGAGCGGTTACGCCGTCCGTATTGTCCCGTGTCACGAAGACCTCGCCGATCGGTACGACCAGGGCCTCGTCGTGTGGGGGTGAGCCGCGCGCCAGCGCCGCAGCCAGCGCTCGACACCGGGTCCCGAACACTCACGCCGGAAGGGGACTTACGGCCGGCTGGGGTGTGACTGGATTCCCTGGTACCAGCCGGAAGCCTGCCGGGGCGGCAATCAAAGAGCCCAGCGGGCGACTGAATGTAGCCCCGGGCGCGAGCCCGGGGACCCGCTATATCGCCGTGCGCGATTCGGCCGCGCCCTTGGGGAGGGCGAGCCTCCTGGCGAGCCGCAGCTCGGCAGGCCGGCAGGGTCGCCGCGGGAGACAGCCTCGCCCTCCCGCGCCGCAGGTCCGCGCGCGGTCATTTAGTGTCCACGCACGGACTCGCTGATCGTTGCTTGCCGCGATCCGTGGTCACACCCGCCGGCTGTCAACGCTTGTCGGCTTGGTCCGCCGGGGGTACATTTCCAGTTCGACGAGGGCGAGGAGGCCCACGCGGGAGTGCGACGGGGCGTCCGGGTCGTCGATTACCGCGAGGATACCCATGAATCCAGAAGCGCGTTCGAATGGTCGGCCAAGGGGCGCGGGGGTGCTGGGCACGCGGTGCGTCGCTGTCGTCCTGGGTGCGGTGCTGGCCGGGAGCGGCGTGCCGACCCTGGCGCAGGACCCCTCGCCGAAGCTCCCCACCGCCGAGAAGGTGCTGGACAAGACCATCGAGGCCCAAGGCGGGAAAGAGGCGTTTGAGAAGATCAAGTCGCGCGTGACCAAGGGGACCATCGAGGTGACCGGCGGGCCACAGTCGCTTAAGGGGACCATCGAGCGCTACGAAGCTGCTCCCGACCTGCGGTACACCGAGGTCAAACTTGGTCCCACTCCCACCAGGACGGGGAGCGATGGTTTCGTGCATTGGGAGATTAGCCAGTCCGGGGCCAAGATCCTCGAGGGCGACGAGAAAGAAACGGCGATCCGGCGGGCGCGCTTCAACGCGCTGCTGTACTGGCGCGAGCTGTACGACAAGGTGGAATGCGTCGGGAAGGAGAAGATCGACGATCACCTGTGCGTCAAGGTCGTCTTGACGCCGCGCGTCGGGACGCCGATCACCGCCTACTACGACTGGAAGAATGGCCTGCCGCTGGCGACCGAGGAAGTCCGCAAGACCGCGGAAGGTGACCTGCTCGTCCGAGAGCAGTTCGAGGACTACCGTGAGGTGGACGGCGTGAAGCTGCCCTTCCGTGTCCGGCGAACCAACACCGCGGGCGGCCAGACGACGAAGATCGTCTATACGTTCCAGACCATCGAGCACAACACCGTCCCTCCGGAGCGTTTCGATCTGCCGGAGGAAATCAAGAAGCTCCAGGGGACTTCGGGCGGCACGCCCTAGCGGCTGTCCCAGGACCGGGTGGCGCATGACCCAAAGAATGGAGAACGGATCGGGGCGGAGGAACGCGACCCTCCCCCAACCCCTCCTCGCCGCAGCGAGTCGCCCGCGGCGACCTGGGAGGGAGGGGGGTTCAAAGACCGCTTTCACTGCGGAGTAGCGGTCCCCGCAGCGGGACGGCTCCGCGATCAGGAGTGACGAAATGCACACAGCGCAATGGCAGACCGGGTGGCGCGGGACGATGGTCCGGACCGTCGCGGCGGGACTGGCCGCGGCCCTGATGGGCGTGTTGAGCCTGCCGCCGGCGGCGGCGCAGGAGCCGACGGAGAAGCTGCCCAGCGCGGAGGAGATTCTCGACAAGGCCGTCGAGTCGATGGGCGGCCGGGCGGCGTTCGAGCGTCTGCAAAACCGTGTCTCGAAGGGCCGCTTCGAGGTTCCCGCCCAGAACATGAAGGGCACGCTCATCAGCTACGAAGCCCCCCCGCTGCGGTCCTACACCGTGATCGACATACCGCCGGTGGGCAAGGTCGAGAGCGGCAGCGACGGCACGGTGTTCTGGGAGATGTCCGCGATGCAGGGCGCGCGGATTCTCGATGGTGACGAGAAGGCCATGAAGGCCCGCGATGCGCGCTTCAACGCCCAGCTCCACTGGCGCGAGCTCTACCCGAAGGTCGAGTGCGTGGGCCGCGAGACGGTGGACGACATCCCGTGCTACAAGGTCGTCATGACACCCGCCGCCGGCGCCCCGCAGACCGCCTTCTACGCGGTCAAGAACTGCCTGCCCCTGAAGGTCCTGATGACCATCAAGACCCCGATGGGCGAGCTGCCCGTCGAGGTGCGGCTGGAAGACTACAAGACCGTGGACGGCGTCCTGCTCCACCACAAAGTCGTCCAGAGAATGATGGGCATGGAGCAAGTGGTCATCATCGAGAGCATCGAGCACAACGTGGACCTGCCGGCGGACCGCTTCGCGCTGCCCGAGCCGGTCAAGGCGCTGCTGGAGAAGCCCAAGACGCAGCCCACCACGACTCGCCCGGCGCAGCCGTAGGCCGCTAACAGAACCCACCACGCGAGTGGTGGGCCGGCCCCGCACTGGCGTGCGGGGTTCGGAGAGGCTCCTGCCAGCGCGGCAAGCCGGCGGACACCGCCTGCGTGGTTCGTGGGAGGGCCGCGATGTTGCGTGACAAGTACCCAGCCTACCTGGGCGGCCGACCGGTCGAGCTCGCCGCCGAACTCGTCGTCACCAACAAGTACACCGGCCGGCCGGCAACGCGCGTGGCCCGCGCCGATGCCGCCGTCGTCCGACAGGCCATCGGTCTGGCCGCCGAGGCGTTCGACGCCACGCGGCGGCGGGGGGGCTATCAGCGGCAGGCGATACTGCACCACGTCGTCCGCCGCGTGACCGAGCGCCACGAGGAACTGGCCCGCGCGCTGGCGATCGAGGCGGGCAAACCGATCCGCGACGCGCGCGGCGAGGTGACGCGGCTGATCGACACGTTCCGCCTCGCCGCCGAGGAAGCGGTCCGCCTCACCGGCGAATGGCTCCCGCTGGACATCAGTCCGCGGGCCGCCGGCTATCAGGCCATCGTGCGCCGCTTCCCGCTCGGCCCGTGCGGCTTCATCACCCCGTTCAACTTCCCGATGAACCTGGTGGCGCACAAGGTGGCGCCCGCGATCGCGGCGGGCTGCCCGTGGGTGCTGAAGCCGGCGTCGGCCACGCCGGTCGGGGCCCTGATACTGGGCGAGATTCTGGCGGAAACGGACCTGCCGCCGGGCTCCTTCTCGATCCTCCCGTGCCACAGCGCGGACGCGGGGCCGCTGGTCACCGACGAGCGCCTCAAGCTGCTGAGCTTCACCGGGTCGCCGGAGGTCGGCTGGGCCCTGAAGTCTCGCGCGGGGCGCAAGCGGGTGACGCTGGAACTGGGCGGCAACGCGGCGTGCCTCGTGGACCGCGACGCGGACCTGGACTATGCCGCGGACCGCATCACCATCGGGGCCTTCTATCAATCCGGCCAGAGCTGCATCAGCGTGCAGCGTATCCTGGCCCACCGCGACATCCACGACGATCTGAAATCACGCCTGGTGGCGCGGGCCGGCAAGCTCAAGTCCGGCGACCCGTTGGACGAAGCCACCTTCCTCGGCCCGCTCATCAGCGAATCGGACGCCGTGCGCGTCGAGCAGTGGGTCAATGAAGCCGTGGCCGCGGGGGCGCGGGTGTTGTGCGGCGGACGGCGGGACGGGGCGTTCTACGCGGCGACGTACCTGGAGAACGTCGATCCGCGGCAGAAGGTGAGCGGCCGCGAGGTCTTCGGCCCGGTCGCCACGCTCCAGCCGTTCGACGACTTCCGGGACGCCATCCGCAGCGCCAACGACAGCGCGTACGGGCTGCAATGCGGCGTGTTCACGCGCGACCTGAAGCACGCGTTCCATGCGTACGAGGAATTGGACGTGGGCGGGGTGATCGTCGGCGATGTCCCGAGCATGCGCGTGGACAACATGCCCTACGGCGGTGTGAAGGAAAGCGGTTGCGGCCGCGAGGGCGTACGCTACGCGATCGAGGAAATGACCGAGCGGAAGCTGCTCGTGCTGAACCGGCCCGACGCGATCTGACGCCGGCCCGACGGCGGGAGGTGCGACCCGTGATGGACGAACTGCGTGACCTGATCGGCAAGGAACGCGACCTGGACGCCGTCAGCGGGGCGCTGCGCGA
>CAYWYJ010000080.1:0-18020 GCA_964462635.1 uncultured Planctomycetales bacterium | reverse complement strand
CGACCCCCGGGGCTCACCGCCCACATGCTGCCCGACGAATCGCTGCTGCGACCCTGCACGACGAGCGGGGGTTTCATGGGCGGCGGGCTGGGCGGACGCCTTCAGAAGATCAACGCCAGCGACCAGGTGGTCTGGGATTTTAACTACGCCACCACCGACTACCATCAGCACCACGACGCCATCCCCATGCCGAATGGAAACGTCCTGCTGATTGCCTGGGAACGCAAGACGCAGGCCCAGGCCATCGCCGCGGGCCGGCAGAGCATCTACGGCGAAATGTGGCCCGAGCGGATCGTCGAGATTCAACCCGTGGGTGCCACCGGCGGAAACGTGGTCTGGGAATGGCACCTCTGGGACCACTTGATTCAGGATGTTGATCCGGGCAAACCGAACTACGGCGTGGTGGCCGATCATCCCGAGCTTATGGACATCAACTACGGGACTCCGCTGAGCGGCGACTGGATGCACGCGAACGCCCTGGATTACAACCCGGAGCTTGACCAGATCATTTTCAGCTCCCATTACATGAGTGAGCTGTACATCATTGACCACAGCACGACCACCGTTGAGGCCGCCGGCCACACGGGCGGGCGCAGCGGCATGGGCGGCGACTTCCTGTATCGCTGGGGCAACCCCGCCGTGTACCGCCGCGGGACATCGAGCAACCAGTACTTCTTCGTGGTGCACGGCGCGAACTGGATCGATCCGGGGCTTCCCGGCGCGGGGAACCTGCTGGCCTTCAACAACGGGGACCGGCCGGGGTCGGGGAGCGATTATTCGAGCATCGACGAGATCATTCCCCCGCTGAACGCCAATGGCACGTATGACATTCTGCCGGGTCAGCCGTTCGGACCCGCCGCGCCGATCTGGAGCTTCAAGGACCCCAGTTGGTTGTACGCATGGCACCTGTCCGGGGCGTATCGTCTGCCGAACGGCAACACGATCGCGGTGGAGGGTGACAGCGGGCACGTGTTCGAGGTGACGCACGCCGGGGCCGTCGTGTGGGAGTACACGTATCCCGGTCAGGTCGCGCGGGTGGAGCGCTACTGGACGGTGAGGCGCGGCGACCTGAACTGCGACGGCCACGTGGACTTCGGCGACATCAACCCGTTCGTGATGGCGTTGAGCAACCCCGCGGGGTACATGGCGACGTATCCCTCCTGCTACCTCCTGAATGGGGACATCAACGCGGATGGCAAGGTGGACTTCGGCGACATCAACCCGTTTGTGAGCCTGCTGACAAACCCGTGAGGCCCCGTCGCGCCGGCATATGCACGGCGGCGGCCGGCGGAACGTCGCGCGGTGGCGGAATGGCGGGCCCCGCGGCCCCAGGGCGAGGAGTGCGGGCAATGAAGCAGTCCGTTGAAGAACCGCTCGTGGCCTTTGAGTCTGTAGCACCGGACCCCCGAGTCCGGCGTATCTTGGGTCGCCGATACGGTCGCGCTGGACTCGGAGGTCCAGCGCTACGGCTTTTCAGCGAACTGATGAAGGCGACGCTGGTATTCGTGACGGTCATCACCACCGTGGTGGGTTTCGGTGCGCTGGCGAGCACGCCGGCCGCCGGGCAAGACGTCGGGGCGCTCGTGGGCTGGGGCAGTCACGTCGTCGGGGTGGACCTGAACGGCGGCTTCACGGCCGTCGCCGGCGGCGGGTACCACAGCGTGGCCCTGAGGGCCGACGGCACCTTCGCCGGTTGGGGTAATAACACCGAAGGCCAGTGCATTGCCCCCGGGCCGAACGCGGATTTCCACGGCGTGGCGGCCGGCCGGTTCCACAGCCTCGCCCTCCGCGGCGACGGTTCCATCGCCGCCTGGGGCTGGAACATGTTCGGCCAGTGCAACGTGCCCGCTCCGAACAGCCACTTCCTGGCGGTGGCCTCCGGGTACTGGCACAGCCTCGGCCTGAAGGATGATGGCTCGGTCGTCGCCTGGGGGAACGGGACCGAAGGCCAGTGCAACGTGCCGGCGCCCAACAGCGACTTCACCGCGGTCGCCGCGGGTGGCAGCCACAGCCTCGGCCTGCAGGCCGACCGCTCCATTGTGGCGTGGGGCTACAACTACTTTCATCAGTGCGACGTGCCGGCCCCCAACCGCGACTTTTTGGCCCTGGCCGGCGGCGGCTTCCACAGCCTGGCCGTGAAGACCGACGGCACGATCGTCGCGTGGGGACTCAACGACTTCGGCCAGTGCAACGTGCCGGCCCCCAACGCCGATTTCGTCGCCGTCGCGGCGGGCGAGCTTCACAGCCTGGGCCTGAGGGCCGACGGCTCGATCGTCGCCTGGGGGCAGAACACCTACGGGCAGTGCAACGTGCCCGCCCCGAATACGGGCTTTGTGGCGGTCGCCGCCGGCTTGCGGCACAGCCTCGGCGTGAAGGCCGACGGCTCCGTCGTCACCTGGGGATTGAACGACGACGGGCAGTGCGACGTGCCGCGTCCGAACCGCGACTTCGTCGCTCTCGTGGCGGGCGACTCACACGGCCTCGGGCTACGGGCGTCCGGCTCGATTGTCGCCTGGGGCTACAACGATGACGGCCAGTGCAACTTGCCGACGCCGAACCGCGATTTCGTTGCCGTCGCCGCGGGCTACTGGCACAGCCTGGCCCTGAAGGCCGGCGGGGCGATCGTGGCGTGGGGCCGCAACAGCTCCGGTCAGTGCGACGTGCCGGCGCCGAACGCGGACTTTGTCGCCATCGCGGGCGGCGGGTGGCACAGCCTGGGCCTGAGGTCAAGCGGCTCGATCGCCGCCTGGGGCTACAACTACTACGGCCAGTGCAACGTGCCGGCCCCGAACAGCGACTTCGTGGCCGTGGCGGGCGGCGAGAGCCACAGCCTCGGCCTGAAAGCCAGCGGCACGGTGGTGGCGTGGGGTGCCAACGACGAGGGCCAGTGCAACGTGCCGGCGCCCAACAGCGGTTTCGTGGCCATTGCGGCCGGCGCGTACCACAGCCTCGGTCTGAAGTCCGACGGCTCGCTCGTCGCCTGGGGCAGCAACTCCAGCGGTCAGTGCCACGTGCCCAGCCCGAACAGCGGCTTCGTCGCCGTCGACGGGGGCCACTTCCACAGCCTGGGCCTCAAGGCCGACGGCTCGATCGTTGCTTGGGGCGGGAACGACCTCGGTCAGTGCAATGTACCGGAACCCGACGCCGGCTTCGTGATTATCAGTGCGGGTCACGCCCTCGGCCTGGGTCTCAAGGCCCACGACGGCGATCTGAACTGCGACGGGCGCGTGGACTTCGGCGATATCAACCCGTTCGTGCTCGTGTTGACCAACCCGGCGCAATACGCGAACGCCTTCCCCGCTTGCCACCGCTTGAACGGTGACATCAACGGCGACGGTCGCACCGACTTCGGCGACATCAACCCCTTCGTCCGGCTGCTGACGACCCCGTAGCGGCGGGCTCCCGCTCCGGACGTCGATGCTACTTCTTCGCCAGTTCGGCCAGGATCGCCGTCAGGAACTTCCAGCTCTTCTCGACCGCCGCGACGTACACGCGCTCGTCCGGGCTGTGCGGCCCGGTGATGCGCGGGCCGATCGACACCATGTCCATCTTCCCGCCACCGACCCGCTCGCCGATGATCCCGCACTCCAGGCCGGCGTGAATGGCCGCGACCTTCGGCTCCTTGCCAAACAGCCGCCGGTACAGCTCGCTGCACGTGGCCAGCAGCGGGGAGTTCTTGTTCGGCGCCCAGCCGGGGTATTCGTTGCCCGACTCGATGTGCGCGCCCGCCAGCTCGCCGATGGCCGCAATCTGCCGCGCCGTGTTGTGCAGCTCATGGCGCTTCGAACTGCGCGAGAGGCACCCCACGGTGACGCGGAGCTTGCCGCCGGCCAACTCGCTGGCCACCGTCGACGTGCTGTTCGACGTCTGCACCAGGCCGGGGATGTCCGGCACCGTGGCCAGGACGCCGTGCGGCAGCGCCGCCAGCGCCGCGAGCAGGCGCGTCGTGTCGGTGACGGACGCCGCCGCGCCGACCTTCGCCCCCTCGACACGAATCAGGCAGCTCTTCTCGCCGCCATCGCGGACGGCCTCGGCCTGAACGTGCTCGGCGGCCTGCGTCAGGGCCTCGCCGATGCCCTTGGGTCCGACGACACACGCGGACGCCTCGCGCGGAATGGCGTTACGCTTGCTGCCGCCGTTGATCTCGACCAGGTGGAGCTGCTCGGCCCCTTCCGCGCCGCGCAGGGTTTGGATCAGGAGCTTGATGGCGTTGCCGCGGTTCTCGTGGATGTCGCCCCCGGTGTGCCCGCCGCGCAGGCCGGAGACGGTGACGCGGCAGGCCTCGCTGCCGGCGGGGGCCTTGGCGGTGGGCAGCTCCCACGTCAGGGTGGAGTCGCGGCCGCCGGCGCAGCCGATGTAGATCGCCTCATCATCTTCCGAGTCGAGGTTGAGCATCCGCCGGCCGCGGACGAACGTGGGTTCGAGGACCTTGGCGCCGGTCATGCCCATCTCTTCGTCGATGGTGCAGAGGATTTCGAGTGGACCGTGCTTCACGTCCTTGGACGAGGCGGCCGCCAGGGCCAGCGCGACGCCGATGCCGTTGTCGGCCCCCAGCGTCGTCCCCTCGGCCCGGACGATGAGTTCGCCTTTTTCGTCGTGGTCGATCACGGCGTGGATCGGGTCCTTGTCAAAATCGTGGCGCGTGTCGGCGTTCTTCTCGCAGACCATGTCGAGGTGCCCCTGGAGCACCGTGATCGGGGCCTTTTCGCACCCCGGCGACGCCGGCACGTCGATGACCATGTTGCCGATCTGGTCCTCGCGCACGGCGAAGCCCAACCGTTCGGCGACCTGCCGCATGTGCTTGCGAATCCGCTCCTCGTGCTTCGACGGGCGCGGGACCGCACACATCTCCGCGAACAGGCGCCACACGGCCTGGGGCTGAAGGTTGGTCATCGCGCTCGGTTTGGTATGGCTCGTCATGTTCCGCGTCCTCCTGGCTGAGCCGCCGGCTCTCCGCCGGCGCCGACACGCATCCTAACCGGAGCGGGCCGCGCGCGTCACGGCGGCCGGGGGGGGGGGAGCGCAGCCGGCGGCCACAACCCGACGTAGCGGCTCGCCACAGTGAGTCGCCTTTGGCGACCCGGCTCCGTACCGGCCGTTGGCCGCGGCAAGCCAGTGTAGCGGCCGGGCCCCCGAAGCCAGTGTAGCGGCTCGCCACAGCGAGTCGCCTTTGGCGACCGGGCTCCGTACCGGCCGTTGCCCGCCGGCGAACCTCGCCGCGACGAACTCGATCGTCAGTATCACGCAGCACGGCGGACAACGCCGGGCGGAACGTGCCGCGCAGCCGCTGCGTGGCGCCCCGCTCAAATAGTACCGTTCTTTGACTATTTCGGCGGCGCTCCTAGCATCGGTTGAGATCGAGGGACGACCCCCGCCACGGTCCGCGGGCCGGGGCACCGCACCGCGGCGCGTCGCTCGACCCCTGGTCGCACACGAAATGTCCGCCCCCTGGAGGACTTCACATGGCGTACGAGCTCACCCCGCTTCCGTATCCGTACGATGCCCTGGAACCGCACATCGACACGCGGACGATGGAAATCCATCACACCAAGCACCACGCGGCCTACATCACCAACGTGAACAAGGCCCTCGAAGGGCACCCGGCCCTCGCCGGCCAGCCCATCGAGAAGGTGCTCCGCGACATCCAGTCCGTCCCGGAGAGCATCCGCCAGACGGTCATCAACCACGGCGGCGGCCACGCGAACCACAACCTGTTCTGGAAGATCATGGCCCCCCACAAGGGCGGCCAGCCCAAGGGGCGTCTGGGCGACGAGATCAAGAAGGTCTTCGGCGGCTTCGACGCCATGAAGGAGCAGTTCACGACCGCCGCCATGTCGCGGTTCGGCAGCGGCTGGGCGTGGCTGGGGCTGGACAAGAGCGGGAAGCTGCACGTGGGCAGCACGGCGAACCAGGACTCGCCGCTGATGCACGGTCACACGCCGCTGCTGGGCCTGGACGTGTGGGAGCACGCCTACTACCTGAAGTACCAGAACCGCCGGGCGGACTATGTGACCGCGTGGTGGAACGTGGTGAACTGGGACATGGTGGCGGAGCTGTACGAGGCCGCGCGGTAGCGTCCGCGTGGACGAGTGGGGGCCCTCGGGGGGCGTCGGGCTACTGGGAGTTTGGGGGTCACTGCGGGGTGTGGGGGGGGGGCGACCCCCCCGGCGCGCCGCGGCTCGGCAATAGCCTCGCCCTCCCGAGTTGCGCGAGCGCGAATGCCCACCCAGGAACCTCCTCCGGATGCCGTCTCTTGGGTTAGCGCTTCGGTTATCGCGTCAGGGTGCCGCCGGTCGTCGGCACGGCTCCCGCGTCGGACTGCGCCGCGGGTGATGTTGACGGCCATTCGGCGGCGACGCGGAGTGTTCCGCTGCGCACGGCTTCGCGCCAGCGGCCGACCGCGGCCGCGCGCTCGGCGGGGCCGGCGTAGTAGCGATAGCCTAAGTCCTCGCCGCACAGCCGGCGCAGCGAGTGAATGGCCACCATGCGCACCACGTCGTCCGGGTCTTCGAGCAAGTCGACCAGAGCGTGGATCGAGCTCGCGTCACCGCGCTCCGCGGCGCGGACCGCGGCTTGCGCGCGGTCCAGCGGGTGATTCGACGCGAGCTGGGGCTTGCCCGCCGTTCCGCCGCGGCACCCCGCGCACAGGGCAGCGATCAGAACCCCGCACGCCAGTGCGGGGACAAGCGGCCTGCCGCTAGCGAGGCGGGCCCTGATCACAACGCGAATTGCCGCGGGCGTTGCCCAGATCATGCGGTGTGCGCGCGAGATGCCGAGCCGCCAGCTCATGGCGGAGATTGTATAGACGAACCCGCGCCGCGCCATGACCGCGGCGAAGCCGGTCGCGCGGTCCGCCGTTGGACGGGCAGGCCGGTACCGGACCGTCCCGGGAGTGGCGGACACCTGGGCGGTAAGGCTCGCGCAAGCGATGGCAGCCCGGCGGGGCGTTCATGTAAAGTTCTTTCTGAAAAGAGTTTAAAGAAATCGAACAAAAAATATTCTATTTGCCTTGCACGGGCCGGTGGACGTGGTATATTTTATATAGAACGAAAACGATCCCAGATAGCTGCCGAGTCGTAAGCCTTCTGGACGGAAATCGGAAACGTGGAATGCGGTCAGGAGTCCAACGGTTGTGATCCAACGTAGTGGGCCGGCGTACTAGGGTTGGCCCACGGTTTTCCAGCTCACCGTACGGGCCCCGAACGTGAGCGCTTCAGGGCCCGGAAGCAAGGAAATGGAACAGGGACATGAAACAGGCGAGTCTACGAACCAAGGGTCGGCCGGATGTCCGGTCTTCCATCCGTCGGCTGCGGCCGTCGGCGAAGCTGCCTTCGCCCGCGGTGCTGGCGCGGCTCTCCGCCGCCGACCGCGAGACGCTGGAGCGGCACGTGCGCGAGCCGCACGAGTGTGTCTACGACCCCAGCTTCCGGTCGGCGTCGCTGCCCGGCCTGGATGAGGACGCCCCGCGGGCCGGCGTGGCCAGCGCGGCGTTGCCCGACTTCGAAGGGACGCTGCGGTCGTCCGCCGCCGTGCCCAGCGAGGTCCTGTCGGTGACGCAGGAACGCACGCTGTTCCTGCGATTTAACTATTGCCGCTATCGCGTGATGCGGATCCTGGCCCGGCATCGCGGCCGTCGCCTCGGCGCCGCCGCCGTCCGCGACTTGCTCGAGTGGGACCGCCGGGCGACGGAGTTCCGCTCCGACATCGTGCGTTTCAACACGTCGCTGGTGCTGGCGATGGCCCGCCGCTCGCGCAACAACGGCGCGGAACTCGGCGAGCTCATCAGCGAGGGCAACCTGGCCCTGCTCCGCTGCGTCGACAAGTTCGACGCCGCCCGCGGCTTCAAGTTCAGCACCTACGCGTGCCGGGCGATCCTGGCGGCGTTCTCGCGGGCCGGGGTCAAGGCGGCCCGCCATCGGGCCCAGTTCCCGACGCCCTACGATCCCGCGATGGAGCGCAGCGACTACCTCGAAACGAAGCGTGACCTCATCGAGTATGAGTGCGTCGATGAGCTGAAGCGCATCCTGTTCGACAACGCGGCCGATCTGACCCCCGTCGAACGCCGCGTCCTGAACGCCCGGTTCCTGCTCGACGGCCAGGCGGCCCGTCGCGCGGGTCGTCGGCGGACCCTCGATCAGGTCGGCGACCAGCTCGGCGTGAGCAAGGAGCGTGTGCGGCAGATTCAGAACCAGGCCATGCTGAAGCTCCGGGCCGTCCTGGAGCAGCGCCTGTTGGCGGCGTCGTAAGCGCCCCGCGGGCCTGACGAACTTGTTTCCCCCGTGCCACCTGGCCGTCTTGGCCAGTGCCCTCCCAGGGCACGCGTCGCCTCCCGACGCGTGCCCGCCGCTTTGGTGCGGCGGGCCACGTGGCGGCTCAGGGATGCGAAATGGTGGCACGACCGTCGCCTACCGCGTGCCGGCAACCGCCGGCGTTTGCTCCAGAATGCGCACGATCTGGCGCGCGGCATAGACACGGTTACGACGCTGCCCGGTGATCTCCTCGAGAATCCCGTGGTGGATGAGCTGGTTGATGTTGTTCTGCGCGGATTGGGGTTGGACCTCGAGGCAGGCGGTGGCGCGCGCTAGGTTCGTGAACGGATTGTGAAACAGGCTGTCCAGTAGCTTGAGCAGCAGTGCCGAGGTGCGCGCCGTCTGGCACATTTCCGCCCAGCGCCGGCGCAGGTCGAGCAACTGCTGCGCGCGTTCGACCGCGTCCACCGACTGATCAGCCACCGCCCGAAGGAAGAACTGGACCCACTCGGGCCACGCTCCCCGTCGGCTGACGTCGAGCAGACACTCGTAATACTCGCTACGGTGCCGCTCGAAGTAGGCCGACAAGTAGAGCACGGGATGGGGCAGGGCCCGTTCGCTGTCGAGCAGCAGGGACATGAGCAGACGCCCAAGGCGGCCATTGCCGTCCTCGAAGGGATGGATCGCCTCGAACTGATAGTGGATCATCGCCAGGCGGACTAGCAGCGGCAGGTCACTGGGCGCATTCACGAATCGCTCGAACGCGTCCAGAAGCTCCGCGAGTCGCTCGTGCGGCGGCGGGACGTAGATGGCGTCTTCGATGCGTCGGCTCGAACCGATCCAGTTCTGGCACCGGCGGAACTGGCCGGGGTGGCGGTCCGAACCACGCACGCCTTCCAGCAGGACGCCGTGCAGCTCTCGAATCAGGTTGAGCGACAGCGGAATCCGCCGCAGTCGTTCGAGGCCGCGATCCAGCGCCCGCACATAGTTGGCGACCTCGCGCACGTCGGGGACGGCTTCCTCAAGGCTGGGCGTCACTTCGAACAGAAACAGGTCCGATAGCGTAGTCTTGGTTCCCTCGATGCGGCTGGAAAGGACCGCCTCGCGGCACACGAAGCTGCGAATGAGCAGCCGCGGGTTCGGCAGCGTGCGGGCGATGCCGGCAAGTTGGCCCAAGGCACGGTCGGCGGCCGAAAGCGATGAGACCAGGGAAGCTGTGTACGGAAGCTCAGGCGGCAAGTCGCGCGGCACGCAAACGTCGAACCCTTCGATGCTCCTGGTGATGCGCGCCCACCCGGCCGGTTTGAAGCTGTGGTAATCCAATGACTTGCGTCCTATTCCAGTTAGCCGTGTTAGTGCCGATGCTTATGGTGAGTTTCTGCCAATCCTCATAATAAGGTATCTTGCAGGGGGTCGGCAAGCCCGCCCGGACAACTTCTGGCTGCGTTCCACCCCGATGGAGTCTCGCAATACCGGCGGCCGTCACCGGAGGTGTCGGGCAAGACGCAATTGACAAGCGCACGGCGAGAGGGCAGGGTGTGCCGCGTGCGATGGCGTGTCGCCCTGTGTTCGGGCTTGGTTGTTTGGTTGGTTGGCGTCGGGTGCGAGGGGCCGCTGACCGCCGTGCTGCCGCCGCGCGACAGCGGGCCCGTCGATCAAAGCGGCCTGACGCTCGTCGCGCGTCTTGTTCACATCAGCGATACCCACGTGATGGACGAGGAATCGCCCGCGCGTTTCGCGGGCGCCCACATGATCACGCCCAGCGCGTGGCGACCGTATGAGGCGTATTCGACGCAACTCCTCGACGGCATCTTGCGGGCGACGAACCGCATTCACGCCGCCGGCCGCACCATCAACTTCCTGGTCCACACCGGCGACGCGTGCGACAACGCCCAGTCCAACGAGTTGGCCTGGTGTGTCACCCTCTTCAACGGCGGCCCCCTGGACCCCCGCACCGGCCCCGACGACCGGTCGCCGGATCAGCGGCCCGATCCCGACCGCGATCCGCACGCCCCATTTCTCGCTCAGGGTTTGTACCGCCAGGGCGTCCACGGTGATCAGCCGACCATTCCGTGGTACTTCGTGCTGGGCAACCACGACGTGAACGCGATCGGCGTATTCCCGATCTTCGCGGACGCCGACGGGCATCGGACGGCCCCGTTGCCGCTGGATGGGCGGCCCGGCCTGGTGCTACCGACGCGACTCGATCCACTGGCCGACCGGGCGTACGGCAACGTCACCCCCGCAGAGCCCGGTCCGCCGTGCCTGCTGGAGACGCCGCAGCCGGTCGTGGCGAACTCAGCGCGGGCGTACGTCTCCAAGGGTGATTCTCTGGCGACCATCGCGGCTTCGGCCGCGTCGCCGGCGTCCGCGTGGTACAGCGTCACGCCGGCTCCCGGACTGCGTTTGATCGGCCTCGACACGACCGACGCCGCCACCAAGTGGCCCGGCGGCTTCTACGTGGAAGGGGCCCTGTCGGCGGGGCAGGTCGAGTTCCTGAAGGCTGAACTGCACGGCGCGGTCGAGCGCGGTGAGTGGGTCATCGTGGCCACGCACCACCCGAGCGAGGCGTTGTCGCCGGCGCTGGGTAGCGCGGTTACCGGCCCTCAGCTCCGCGCGGTGCTGCGCGCTTGTCCGAGCGTCGTCCTGCATTTGGCCGGGCACCGGCATCGCAATCTCGTAACCGATTACGGCGGCTACCTGGAAATCGAAACGTGCTCGACGCTGGATGCCCCCCAAGAGGGGCGGGTGATCGAGATCTGGGCCGACAACACGACCGGCGGAATCGTCATCGCTTACGACATGTTCTCGCATCTTGACGAAGACCCGTCGCCCCTGGGTGACGACCCACTGCGACGGCTTCGCCAAGAAGCGCATTCCCTGGCTCGTGGGGCCGCGACGGCCAAGGCGTTCCGGACGGCGGAAACAGCGGGCGACCCGCCGACCGAGGGTCCTCCCCTGAACGGACGCGCGGGGGTCGTGATTATCGAACGCTGAACGGCACCTCCCGTCGCGGGTATGGCTGCGGCCTGCCGCATGTGCGGCGACCCGATTGCTCTGCGCCCAACCGGGGACAAGGGACGCGGGACGGGAGGGCGAGCCTCCCGGCGAGCCGCGGCTCGGCAGGCCGGTAGGGTCGCCGCAGGAGACAGCCTCGCCCTCCCGTACCGGACGATCGCAGATGCGCCCTTAGTAAACGGCGACAGAGGGGCACCCGATTCAGAGATAGCCGCGCACGGTTGCACACGCCTTCTCCCTGTCCGGTGGGGACATACGCGAGAGGGGTGAGCTCCCGGCGCGGTCGGGGAGCGCGGATGGTCGATCCGCCCCGAGATTCCTTGACGGCGCCGATCCGCCGGACGGGCGGCACCGACTTCTCGGCCCGCGCCGGGTTCCTGCCGGTGCCGCTGCGCCACGTGCCGGCCAGTGCCTTCCGCGGCATCGCGGTGTACCTGCGCCGTGACGACGAATCGCCCGAGGGCTCGGACGGGGGCGTATTCACGCTGTACCGGCCGGCGGAGGCCGAGTTCACGCCCCAGGACCGGCGGCGCCTGATGAACAGCGCCAACCGCTGCGTCTACATCCGCATTGCCGACCACGTGCGGTTTCGCCAGCAGACCGAGACGACGCTGCTGGAGACGGTGGGGGACGCGACCAAGGCGCTGTCGGAGAAGTCGGCGATCGTCTATGAAACAAGCCTGACGCTGATCGATGAGCTGCTCGCCGAGGCGGACCTCAACGCGCACGCGCAACGCCTGGACAACGTGGCCCGCGCCGTGACGACGCTCGCCATCAGTGACAACGGGGCGTTCGCGCAGCTCTTCGCCACGTCGCGGCACGATTTCTACACCGCCACGCACATGGTCAACGTGGGCACCTGGATGGTGCCGCTGGCTTACACGTTGGGCTGGCGTGACCCCGGCGACCTGGCCCGCATCTGTCAGGCGGGGCTCCTGCACGACATCGGAAAGATCTTCATTGAGGCCGAAATCCTCAACAAGACCGAGCGCCTGGGCCCCGACGAGTGGAAGCGTATCCGCGAGCACCCCGTCCGCGGCTACGACCACCTCCGCGGCTTCGACTCCGTTCATCCCCTGATTCAGGAGGTCTGCCGGCAGCACCACGAGCGGCTCGACGGCGGCGGCTATCCCGACGGTCTGCGCGGCGAGGAAATCCACCGCGTCAGCCGCATCTGTGCCGTCGTCGACTCGTTCGACGCCATGACCGCGCTGCGGCCGTTCAAGCAGAAGGCCATGACGGTGTCGGAGGCGATCCTGGTGCTCAAGTCGGAAGCGCCGGCGAAGTACGACCCGGAAGTCGTCCAGGCGTGGATCCGGCTGCTGGGCAACGTGAGTGACCGCGACGGCCGGGGCGGGGCCACGGCGGAAGGGGTCACGGAGCACACGTCGGGGGCCGAGCGCCGGCGCAATCAGCGCTTTGCCTGCGAAGTGACGGCTACGCTGCACGTTCTGGTGCGCGGGGCGGATGAGCGCTGGTGCGAGGAGCCGGGCCTGCCGGTCACGGTGCGGGACCTGTCGCGTTACGGCATGGGGCTGCTCAGTCCCGCCGCCCTCGAGCTGGGCACGACGGTTCGCGTGTACATGGAAAGGGCCGGGCAGAACGCCAAGCGGGTGCATGGGCGGGTGGTGCGCTGCCGGCCGACCAGCGATGCCTGGCACGAGGTCGGCGTCGAGCTCTTCACGCTCAGGGGCCCGAACGGAACGGTCTGAAGCCCGCCCGACACGCACGTCACAGGCGTCGAGCGCGTCCTCGGGGTCTCGGGGTCGGCGCCCCCGGCCGCGGCCGACCGCGCAGCAGAAGGGCCGCGCCGAGCGCGGCCCTTCACGCGGCAAACTTCATTTGGCGCGACTAGCGCCGGCGCAGCAACACCGCGGCGCCGAGCAGCAGCAGCGAGGTCGGCTCGGGCACCGGTGTGAAGACAATGTCCATGCGCGTGGCCGTCGTGGGGCTCTCGCCGGTCCACGTGCCGCCGATGTACGAGCGCGAGCCTTCGGCACTGCCGGCACAGCGCGAGACGGAGAACACGGCCTGGGTGGCCGGGGTCACGATCTCGAACAGCAGGTTGCCCTGGCTCGGGTCGTAGATGAACGGCGTGCCGGTGAACTTCATCTCGAAGTTGTTGGCGCCGCCGCTGACCACTGTGTACGAGTAGTTCGGATCGTTGAAGAACGTGGTCATGGCCCCGATGGCGTTGGGGGCGCCGCCGCCGCCGGCCACCGGCGTGCTCAAGCCGGCCGGGCTGGCCTGTCCGCCCACGCGATTCGTGTAGCCCAGGTTGATCTGGACCGGCTGGGCGATCTGTTGCCCGGCCAGAGTCGTGTTGGGCGCGAAGGCTATGGACTCGATCTTCGCCAGGTAGCCCGGGGGCATCGCGTTCGCGAACAGGTTGGCATCAAACACCTGGTGCATGGTGCAAGCGCCGTTGGCGAACGGGATGTAGTTGAAGGCCGCGTGCGCCGCTGTAGGGAACACGTTGGCCGACGCCGGCACTGCGAGCAGAGTCGCAGCGCACAAACAGACCCATAACTTCTGTTTCATCGTACTCCTCCTCCACGCGGCCGAGGTGTAGCCCGCGGCTGGCCGGCCGCCGCACCAACCGACTTCATCGTACACCCGTGGGCGATCTGGGCACAAGACAAAATTATCGGAAACTGGAGTATCGGCCGGCGGGGCACACCCGCGCCGGCAAGTGCCGCCGGCAAAACCCACGATGCGACTGGTGGGCGGCTGGGCCCCACGCTGGCATGCGGGCCACGGATGTGCGTCGTGAGTCTTGCGTATCTCTTTTTGAATTAATACCTTGCGACATCCAGCGCGATGCGCAACACGACCTGCTCGGGAGCCCTCCCCTTCATGGTCGTACTGGAACGTCGCACCTACGGCCCCGTCCCCACGTGGACGCAGGCATGACGCGCTCACCGGCGCGTCGTGGCCGGGGCGTCTATGGCGCGATGGCGGGGCCCGGACACTCAAGTGCCCGGGCCCCGCACGGTACGACACGATCCAATGGTCAATGCGTCGTTACGGCTGGGTCAGCAGCCGCACGAACGGGTTGATGTCGCCAAAGTCCACCCAACCGTTGCCATTGATGTCGGCGTTCATCACGTCGCACAACGGGAACGCGGTCGCATAGCCCGCCGGGTTCGTCAACGCCAGCACGAACGGGTTGATGTCGCCGAAATCGACGGCGTGGTCGCAGTTCAGGTCTCCGGCGCGGAACGGACGGAACAGCCCGCCGCGCGTGTTGCGCGCGTGATAGGCCTTCCACTCTCCGCCGGTGGGGCGGTACGTGTACGGCAGGTCGTACACGTTCACCCAGACCACGGTGTCTTCATAGGACAGCACGCCCATCTCGTAGTCGCCGTCCCCGTCGATGTCGGCGATGGTCGCCCCGCTCATGTACGTGTGCCCGACGGGCCGGAGCGGGAAGCCGGGCAGGTCATTGCCGGCGGCATCGACGCCGTAGAGGAACCCCTCGGTGCCGTCCTTGATGTTGCTGTCGGCGAAAATCTCCTTGATGCCGTCGCCGTCGATGTCGGCCGCGATGATGACGCCCTCGCTGCCGCCGCCGATCTGGGTGATATACGGGAATCCCGGCCGCGGCGTGCCGTCGGCGGCCCAGACGTAAAACGCCGGCCCGGGCACGCCCGCCCCGCCGCCCATCCACCCGTCGATGACCTCAAAGTTGCCGTCGTTCTCCAGGTCGGTCACGACCGGCGGGCAATAGCTCCATGCCCCAAACAACTGCGGCCAGCCGGTGACGGCGGTGCCGTCGTGGTGGAAGACATAGCAGCCCGGCGCGTTGCCGTGCGTGCCGACGACGATTTCCAGGTCGCCATCGTGGTCCAGGTCGGCCAGCGCCGCCGACTGGTAGCTGAAATTGGCGTTCGGAATCTGGAGCGGCCAGCCCGGCAGCGAGTTGCCGTCCAGGTCGAGCACGTAGATGCTGTTGTACGACAGGAAGACGATCTCCGGCCGCCCGTCGCGGTTCACATCGCCGACCGCGGCCGTCGCCGCCGGCACGTGGTCCATCGCCACCGGCCAGCCCGTGGTCCACTCGGTCCCGTCCGGGCGGAACACGTGGACGCGCCCGATCGGGTACGCCCGCTCGCCGAAGATGATCTCCTTCTGGCCGTTCCGGTCGAGGTCCACCACCGTCGGGCAGACGAACAGGTTGCCGTTGTTCACGCTGATCGGGAACGGCGGCACGATCTGGCCGAGATGGTCGATCACGTACAGCCGGCCGCCGGTGCTCGCCCCCCGCGTCAGCACGACGATTTCCATGTCCCCGTCGCCGTCGATGTCATCGACGGTCGGCGGATACTGCACGTAGTTGTTGACGGTGACCGGGAAGCCCGGCATCGGCTGCCCCTGGAAGTCCCACGCGTACACCTTCTTGTCGATGCTCGCCGCGATCACCTCCAGCTTGCGGTCGCCGTTGAGGTCGGCGAAGACCAGGCCGCGCTGCGGCTTGAGCGTCGTCGCGCAGCCCATCTGCGTCGGGAACCCCGGCATCTGCGGGATGGCCACATCGCTCAGACCTTGCGGCGGCAGCCAGCCCTGATACGGCGTGACCGTCGCGAGCCCCGGCACGTCGGCCCCCATGTCCGCGAAGGTGATTTGTTCCGCCGTTTGGGCCAGCGTTCCCGCCGGCCAGCAGGCCACCCCCACTACGATCAGCAACCCCAGCGCATCTCTACGGCACATACACATACTCCTTTCCACCATGAGGGTTCCTGTGCGGCGTTACCTATTGCCGCGCCTGCATCTTACCAAATCGGTCCCGCCGCCCCAACGGCGTTCGGACCCCGAGCGGTCGATCTAAATGGGTATTCACGGTCGTGCGACATGGGAGGGCGAGGCTGTCTCCTGCGGTGACCCTGCCGGCCTGCCGAGCCGCGGCTCGCCGGGAGGCTCGCCCTCCCTGAGGGCGCCGCCGAATCGCGTACGGCCATGTACGGGGCGCCGCCTGACACCCCTCCCTCTCAGGTTGCCACGGGCGGCTCGCAGTGGCGAGGAGGGGTTGGGGGAGGGTCAGGGCGCGCGGCGACAAGGGGGTTCTCGATCGACCGCTCTTCTCCCGACGAGCATTCTGCACGACCTCGAACGTCCCCCGGCGGGTGTGACCAGATTCCGTGTTACCGGCTCGAAGCTTGCCGGGGCGGCAATCAAAGAGCCCGGCGGGCGACTGAACGTGGCCCCGGGCGCGAGCCCGGGGATTCGCAAGGCGCCATTTACGCTGGAGCCCGCGCAGCGGGCGATTGAGGCTTCAGTCGCCCCTCCGGGGCTCCCGTGTGGGGGCCACGCCGGCTCCCCGGGCTCACGCCCGGGGCTGCATTCAGGCGCCCCTCCGGGGCTACCCACAGGCCTCCGGGGCTACCCACGGGCCTCCGGGGCCACCCACGGGCGTACGGGGCCACCCACAGGCCGGTTGATGACGGGACACGTTCGCTCGGGTCGAGTACATGCTCGGTGGTTGCCGCTTGCCACAATCCGTGGTCACACCCCACCCTGCCCTCACGCACCTTGTGACCGCGATTCGCTTGCCCCAAGATGTGTGCCGTGAACGAGGGCCGCCGCGTGAGCGACGCACCATCCCCACAAGCGAGCCCGACGGACCAACCGCCGCTGCCCGAGGGGCTGTTGTGCCCCGGCTGCGGTTATGACCTGCGCGGGCTGACCAGCGACCGGTGCCCGGAGTGCGCCCTGGCGCTGACGGCGTTGCGGGCCGGCGAGGTCAACATCCCGTGGGTCCATCGGCAGCGCCTGGGCCGCTTCCGGGCGTTCTGGAAAACGGTCTGGTGGGTGACGCGGTGGCCGCGGCGGCTCCCCGTGGAGATGGCCCGGCCGATCCACTACCGCGACTCGCAGGCTTTCCGCTGGGTCACGACGTTGCACGCCTATGGGACGGTCGTCGCCGGCTCGCTCGCCTGGGCCGTGTGGGACCCGCTCCACAAGTGGGGCACGACGGCGGACCTTTGGCTGGGGCTGGGAATCGCCCAGGTCATCGCCCTGGTGCTGCTGGTCGGCCTGCCGGGACTGGCGAGCTACTTCTTTCACCCGCGCCGGCTCAGCGTCGAGCAGCAGAACCGGGCGATCGCGCTGAGTTACTACGGCTGGGGCGTGCTGGCCTGGCTGCCGCTGGCGCTGCCGTTCTTCGTAGCGGGGCTGTTTCTGGTGCGCAGCCCGGCGTCGTATCTGCTCGGCGGGGCCTGTTTCGCGGTCGCGGTGCCGCTCGCTGTGCTCACAATTGGCTTGTGGCAGAAGCGCGTCTACGGGGGTTTTCGCCAAGTCATTCACGCGGGCACCGCGGGCAGCTTGGCGCGGCTGGTGCTGCTGAACGTGTTGGCGTTGGGGCTATTGCTGCTCGCTCTGCTGTTGACGGCCAGTCTGCTCTACGTCGCCCTCATCGTTGGCAGCTTGTGCTGAGGTGGGCTGCGTCGCCGCCGGTTTCCAAGGCGCGTCCAGAATCACGGTGACATCGTCCCGCGACGGCCGCCAGCCGCCGCCGGTCGCCGGCTGCACGGGCGAACCGTCGTCCACCCCGTTTTCGCCGATGCTGTAGAGCCGCGCCGGCGCACCGTCGGGCAGGTAGCGAAGGGGGCCGGCATCCTCGGTGAACGGATCGACCGGCACGGCGGAAAGATACTCCGGCACCAGCTCGTCCAGCGTGGCCGGTCGCCGCCCGTGATCGACCTCATAGAGCCGGATCGCCAACGCCGTGGCGGCCATGCGGCGCTGAGCGAGTCC
>CAYWYJ010000079.1:12372-18577 GCA_964462635.1 uncultured Planctomycetales bacterium | reverse complement strand
GGCCCGGCCCGCAGCGCCACCAGCCGCCGGCTGTTGCCCACGAGGTCGAGGATGCGGCTGTGGTTGCCTCCCGGATGTATGCCGTCCAGCTCGGCCACCTTCGCCGCGCGTAGCTCACACCGGAGAAACGTGTGCGGCCCTCCGCTCGATTGCAGCCCCACGAAGCCGGCCGCCACGTTCGTTGCGACGTTCGTGGCCACGCGCGTCCCGTTGTGATACACGTTGAAGGCCAGATTGTCCGGATCCACCGCGACCGCCAACTCCTGCTCGGCGGTCCCGGGATCGGCGATCCGCACGTCACCCGCGTATTCAAACTCCCCCCAGGCGTCGAAGCGGCCCCAGAGTATCCGCCCGCCGGGGTCGCAGCGCACGAGCATCCCCCCGTCCTTGCGGTCGTGCTGCGGCAGCGCGAACACCAACCCACCGCCGTTGAAACTCGCATCGGGTTTGAAGCGCACGGCGAAGTAGAACGCCCCCTCGGGGGACGCCGCGGCTTCGGCCGCCACCGCCAGGCAGTCGAACGCCGCGTCGGACTGCCGCGCGGCACCCGGCGCGAAAGTCCAACGCCCCACGACGGTACGCCAGCGGTCGGCGGCGTGGTTGTCAAAAGTCTCGATGAAGCCGGCGGGTAAGGTGGTCTGACACAGCAGCAGGGCCGCAGGCATCAGCAGGCTGATCGTCGGCATGGTGGTCCTCGTGATTCCGGCACCGCCGCCGTGCCCAGGTCGGGCCGCTCAGTCCGGGCGCCCTAACGCCGCGGGCCTGGGGCCGACGCGCGGTCGGTGACGGGACTTGGGGCGATAGTATACCCGGCGGGCGCCCAGCCAGGGCATGCCCGCCGGTCGGCGGACGGGCGGGGGTGCCCACAGGGGGGGCGACGGTCCAAGGGTATTCGTGGACCTTTCTTGTCGGCACCCCTTGGCAGCGGGGTATTCGGGCGCTATACTGCCTATTAATGCTTTGGAGCCCCCAAACCCCCGGGGTCATACCGCCCAAGGCCGCCGCGAGACGTCGGCAGTGGCGGTGTGCTTCGGGTGGCTCGGCGGCCGGAGCAGAGCGCTCGGCGCTGGTCCCCTCCGGGCGCAGCGGGTCCATGCGTGGCCGGGCAGGTCGGCCCGACGCTCGGTCTGCGTTCCGCCCGCGAGGGTTGCGTGCCGGGCGGCAACCGGCACGGACGACGATCTGGTGACTTGAGGTGAGGTATGCGACTTGGAAGAGCAGCAGCGTACGCGGTTTTCGCCACCACGCACCTGGCCGAACACTCTAATAGCAAGCCCATTCAGGGCCGCGATATCGCGGACTCCTGCGGCGTTCCCGCGGGCCACTTGCTGAAGATCCTTCAGCAATTGGTGCGAGCCCAGGTTCTCAGCAGTGAGCGTGGCCCGGCCGGCGGCTTCATGCTCCGCAAGCCCGCGGACGAAATCACGCTGCTGGAGATCGTGGAGGCCATCGAGGGGCCGATCAACGGCGACCTCATGCTGCGCAACGTCGCCAAGGGCAAAGAGAAGGCCCGCCAGCGGCTGGAGCGCGTCTGCCAGGAAGCTGCCGAGTACACCCGGTCGCTGCTGTCCAAGCTGGTGGTCAGCGACCTGCTCAAGTCCGGAAGCTGACGTCCGTCCGGCAGCCCCCTCCCACTCGGGGAGGGGTCGGGGGAGGGACGTGACGACCCGGCGAGGTCGTCCGGCCTCGCCTACCGCCCCGGCCGCTGCGCGTGAGACGGGCGGATGACCGGGGGGACCCACCGAATCATGGTGCGCAGTTCGGCGGCGCAAGCCGGGAAGGCGAGCCTCCCGGCGAGCCGTAGCGCGGCAAGAACGTCGCCCGCCCGTGTCACATAATCGCGCACGCCGACTTGGACGCCAAGAGGTTGAGCGGGCGGACGAGTGTGACCCGTCGTCGCCAGTGTGATATGGCGGTGCGCCGCCGAACGCCCCGCGCGGCCACCATCCGCCCGCGCGGTGGGCACTCTTGTCTCTCCGAGCGATCATCCGAACCCCGCACGCCAGTGCGGGGCCGAGCAGCCCCCCCACTTGCGTGGGGGGTTCTGTTGGAGCGCCTATCCGAACCCCGCACGCCAGTGCGGGGCCGGCCCCCCCACTTGCGTGGAGGGTTCGGTTGGCGGCTGTCAGGGTCCGGCGCCAGGAGCCGCTGGCGGCGCAGCGGCGTCGCTTCGGCCGGTGCCCTGCGGCGCGTTTAGTTCCGGTTCCTTGGCCGGCGACGGCGCCCGCATCAACCCGGCCAGACGGTCGAAGTACTCCCGCAGCACCTTGTGGTATTGCGGCGGCACTTCCTCCCGCTCGATGGCATCCAGGGCCTCGCGGACTTCGGCGGCGGCCACCTGCCGAGCTTCCGCCGTCGCGTGCCCGACGCGCTGCGGTCCGTCCACCAACACGCTGCCGAGAATCGCGCCCTCCTGCACACGGCTGCGCGCCCGCGTGGGGCTGTGGGCCCGCGGAAGCATGTCGGTAGCCGGGCTCGTCGCGTGTCCGAAGCCATACTGCGTCCCGCCCGCGCCCGCTTGCCGGGACTGGCCCCGGCTGATGCACTCCCGCAGCTTCTCCAGTTCCGCGAGCCGTCCCGCCAGGTCGCGTCGCATTTGTTGCGCCCGGCCCAACTCGGCCAGCACCGCGGCGCCGTCGCCCAGCGCGCCGGCCGCACAGCCCCCACCGCCGGCCGGGCGGCTGCCAGCCGGACACGTGCCGGCCGCGCGTCGCAGCGAGTTGCACAGCCGCCGACACGCCCCGCACGCCTGCTGTTGTTGTGCCAGGCACTTGGCCAGCTCGCGCAACTGCTCCGGGGTCAGCCGGGCCGCGCCCAGCCGCTCGCGGAGCAGCTTCTCGAACTGCTCGGGCTGGAATCGGGCGAGTTCCTCGAGCAGCTCGCCGGCCTGGGCTTCGCTCAGGCCGGCCTTGTTCTCGAGCTCTTTCTGCATCGCCAGCGTGTTGTCCAGGCCCTCGATCTGCTTGGCGAGCTCGTCCAACTGACCGCGTAGTTCATCAAGCTGTTGCCGCGCCGCGGGATCGCCGGCCTGGGCGTCCAGTCCCTCCATTCGCGTCTGCAACTCCGCCAGCGCCCCCTGGGCCGCGCCGAAGTCCCCGTCCGCCAGCGCTTGCGAGAGCTTCGCCCCGGCTTGCTCACCACCCTTCGCCGACAGCCCCTCCAGCATCCGCCGCATCGGCTCCGCCGGACTGCCCTCTGCCGCCGCCAACTCCTGCCGCAGCTTGTCGCCGGCGGCGTCGAGGCGTTTGACCGCCTCGCGGCGGAGTTCCTCGGGCGTGAGATGGGGGGTGGGGGCCGGATCGAGAGGGGTCAGGGCTTCGGCAACGTCCTTCAGATTGGGATTGTCGCGGGCGAGTTCCTGGAGGGCGTCGAGCTGGCGGTCCAGCTCCGTCTGAATCGCACGCTGTTCCGCTTCGATCTCGGCCGGCGACACGGTCGGCCCGGCCCGCCGCTCACCGCCGAACACGCCCAGCGGCGGCAGGAACGCGGCGAGGAGGACCGCGGCGCCCGCCGTCGCCAGCGACCACGGCCACAGCGTCGGGACGCGGTAACGAATGTGCGTCGGAACGTGAACGCGGCCTGCGGCCCGTTCCGCGTCGCCTACCGCGGCGCGGGCGAATGGGTCGGCCGAGCGCTGCACGACCAGGGCCGTGCTGAGCCGCTCCTTCAGCCCCGCGGCGGCGTCGAGGACAATGGCCGCCCCCAGCGGCCCCGGGCGTCGCCACGCGGCCGCCGCGACGGCGAAGATCGTGGCGGCAGCAGCGGCCATCCAGCCCCCGTGCCACAGGGGCACGTTCCACGCTGCCAGACGGATGACCACGACGCCGATGGCCCACAACCCGCCGGCCACCAGCACGCCCAGACTGAGGTGCTCGACGAACGCCATCGCGGTCAGGCGTCGCCGGGCACGGCCGATCTGCTGTTCCAGGAGGGACATCGGCGGACCCCTACGGCCGGCCACTCGACCAGGCCCCAACGGCCTGCTACCACACCCCAACGGCTCACCACTGAATCATAGATCGGCGGTCCAGGCCGGGGCAAACACTGGGACCCGCCATATCAGCGCGCGCAATGTCGCGACAACCGTACCGCAAGGCTCCGCCCTGCGACTGCGGCAAGGCGGAGCCTTGCCGTACGACCCGCGGCGAGGATTCGCGCACGCTGATTCAGGAGCTGCTGACAGAACCCACCACGCAAGTGGTGGGCCGCTTGGCCGCGGCCCCGGCGTGTGGCGGCCTGATAGGCACTCCAACAGAACCCCCTACGCGAGTCGTGGGCCGCCGCCGGGTCCATGCGCTGGGACGCCTCCCGCGCGGCCCGCAGCATCTCGGCGTCCCTGCCACCGGCCGCACTCCCCGTAGCGCCGGACCTCGAAGTCCGGCGCATTGGCGCGTCCACGGCCGGTACGGAGCCCGGCCGCTACGTCCCGGGGCTACGACGCGGCCGGGGCCGCCGCGTCCATCTGCCGGTACGCCTCCAACGCCGCCAGGGTGTCGGGAAGCTGCGGCAGGCCGTTCTTGTCGCGGACCCACTGGTCCATGGCGGCGGCGGACTTCTTCCCGTCGCCCATGGCCAGGATCACGGTCGCGGCGCCGCGGATGATGTCGCCGCCGGCCCAGACGCCCTCCTTGCTGGTCTTGCCGTACGGATCGGCCGCCTGGATGTACCCCCACTTGTTGAGCTTGAGGTCGGGCGTCGCGTTGGTCAGCAGCGGGTTGGCCCGCGTACCGATCGCGGGAATCGCCACGTCGCACGGAATCACGAACTCGGAGCCCTTGACCGGGACGGGCCGCCGGCGGCCGGAGTCGTCCGGCTCGCCCAGCTCCATCCGCTGGCACTCGACGCCGGTGACCCACCCGTCCTGGTCGCCGATGTACCGCACGGGGTTGGTCAGGAGCTGGAAGACGATCCCCTCTTCTTCGGCGTGCTTCACTTCCTCTGCCCGGGCGGGCATCTCGGCGCGGCTGCGGCGGTACACGAGCGTGGCGGGGTTGGCGCCGAGGCGCTTGGCGGTGCGGACGGCGTCCATCGCCACGTTCCCCCCGCCGATGACCACGACCTGCTTGCCGCGGACGATGGGCGTGTCGTAGCCGGGGAACTCGTAGGCCCCCATCAGGTTCGACCGCGTGAGGTATTCGTTCGCGGAGTAGACGCCCTTGAGGTTTTCGCCCGGGATGTTCATGAAGATCGGCAGGCCGGCGCCGTTGGCGACGAAGATCGCCTGGAAGCCCTCTTCGTTGAGCAGCTCGTCGAGCGTGAACGTGCGGCCGACGACCACGTTGCACACGATCTTGACGCCCATCTGCCGCAGCCGTTCGACCTCGGCGTCGATGATCGGGTTGGGCAGGCGGAACTCGGGGATGCCGTAGGTGAGCACGCCGCCGGGGCGGTGCAGGGCCTCGAAGACGGTCACGTCGTGGCCCTTGCGGGCGAGCTCGCCGGCACAGGTCAGGCCGGCGGGGCCGGAGCCGACGATGGCGATCCTGATGCCGGTGGGCTCGGCGAGCAGGGTCTTCATGTCGAGGTTCTCGCGGGCCCAGTCGGCGACGAAGCGTTCGAGGTGGCCGACGGCCACGGGTGCGCCGCTCTTGCCCTTGGCGCGGATGCAAAGCTGCTCGCACTGCTCCTCCTGCGGGCAGACGCGGCCGGTGATGCCGGGCAGGGCGTTGGCGGACAGCAGCAGCTCGGCGGCGCCCTTCAGGTCACCCTCAGACACACGGCCCAGGAACCCGGGGATGTTGATGCCGACCGGGCAGCCGCGGACGCACTTGCCGTCCTTGCACTGAAGACAGCGGTCCGCCTCGAGTTTGGCCAGGGCCCGGGAGAAGCCCAGGTTGACTTCCTTGAAGTCCCGGTTGCGCTGGTCCGGCTCGCGCTCCGGCATGTGCTGTCGCTGAATCGCCATCCGCTCTTTGGGGGAAAGGGCCATCTGTAATTACCTCACATCAAGTCCATGCCGGCGGGAAAGCCGAGCCGACGTTCCGTGGAAAGGTGGGAACGTGGGCACGTGGGAAAGTGGGAACGGAGGTCCGTGCGCCGAACGGTCACCCGTTGCCAAGCCGTTCCCATGTTCTCACCTTCCCACGTTCCCACTCCTTCGTGTTCCCACGTCCTTACTTTCCCACCGTGTTCAGCTTGCACTCGTGCTCCCACCGCTCCAGCGCCTGCCGCTCCTGCGGGCGATACGCCGTCAGGCGGTCCGCCA
>CAYWYJ010000079.1:0-12272 GCA_964462635.1 uncultured Planctomycetales bacterium | reverse complement strand
CCGTAGCTCCCGTCGTCGGTCGTCGCGTACACCACGTCCGACACCTTCTTCAGCTCCTCTTCCAGTACGACCAGCTCCCGCGTCCGGCCGCCGGTGATCGAGCTGACGTAACACCCCACCTGTTTGAGGGCCTTGGCCAGGGGGTAGATGACGGCGGTGCCGACGCCCCCGCCGACCAGGACGGCGTGGCCGACCCGCTCGATGTGCGTGGGCATGCCGAGCGGGCCCATCACGTCGAGGATGGTGTCGCCGGCGTTCTTGCGGCAGAGCATCATCGTGGTCTTGCCGACCGCCTTAACGATGAGCTCGATGGTGCCGGCCCGCGGGTCGGCGTCGGCCATCGTGAGCGGGACGCGCTCGCCGTTGTCGGTCACGCGAATGATGACGAACTGCCCTGGCTGGCGGTGTTTGGCGACCAGCGGGGCATGGATCTTGAACCACTTGACGTCGGAGGCCAGTTGGCGGGTGTCGAGGATGCGGAACATCAGCGTGCCTTCTCCGGGTGGACCGTGGGGGTCAACAGAGTCCGGCATTCTGGCAGAAATTGACCGGAAAATCAAATTGCCGGGGCGTTCAGCGCGGCCCCGCCGGGGCAACGCTCCCCACTTTGGATTCAACGCCGGGGATGTTCTCCTCAGTCGCCCGTGCCGCCTCGACGTGGCCCGAGATTTCTTGTTGTAAAGACGCTTCTGTCTCAGTCAACGCCTGAATCCGTGCCCTTGGGGCCGGGGCACCGCGGAAGAACGCCGTTCGGATATAATTGAGATGCCGCCATCCGTTGCTTACGGGGCGTGACGCGGCGGATGCACGCCGCCGGCCGCTCCGTTGCCCGATCCCGTCGCGGGAGGCACATGGCCCAGCGACCCCCGTCGAACCCGTCGTCCGACGCCTCCGCCCCGCAGACGCTGCGGGACTGGATTCCGGTCGTGTACGAGAAAGCCTGCGACCGGGCCCACCGACTATTGACCCGCTGGTCGGGCATCAATCGCCCGGGCACCGCCTCACTGGTCCATCAGGCGTTCTGCCGGCTGTCGGAGTGCGGTGTCGAGCGCTGCACGTCACGCGAGCACGCCCTGGCCCTGCTCGTCCAGAAGATGCGCCAGCAACTCGTGGACCTGGCCCGGCGGATCGACGCGAAAAAACGGGGTGGCCGCGGCTACGACGGGCAGAGCCGGCCGGTGATCCGGCGGCAGTTGCTCTCGGGCGAGGCGGCGGCGCCGCAGGGCTGGGACGCGTCGGACTTCATGGCGCTGGACGAGGCGTTGCAGCGGCTGCACGCCATTTCGCCGCGGCACGCCCACGTCGTGGAGCTGCTGTTTCTGCTGGGGATGACGCTCGAGGAGGCGGCGGCGGAGCTGCACCTCTCGCGGGCGAGCGTGCACGCGGACTGGAAACTGGCCAAAGCGTGGCTGTTCAACGAGCTGGGCGGGACCGCACCGAGCGCCCCGCCCCACGAGGCGCGGTCGTGAACGCGGAGCAGTTCCAACAGATCGAACGCGTCTTCCACGCCGCGCTGGCACTCGAGACGGCGGCGCGGCCGGCGTTTGTGGCGGAGCAGTTGGCCGGGGCGCCCGAGTTGCAGACGGAGGTCCGGCGACTCCTGGACGCCGCGGAGTGCGGGGCGGCGTTTCTCGAAACCTCACTGTGGGTGGCCGGGCCGCCGGCCAAGGATGAGCCGGCGCCGCCCCTGCCCGCGCGGATGATCGGGCCGTACCGGTTGATTCGTGAGCTCGGACGCGGGGGGATGGGCGTCGTGTACGAGGCCGAGCAGACCATGCCGCGGCGGCGCGTGGCGTTGAAGCTGGTGGACGGCGGGCCCTACGGGGACGCGACGCGCTGGCCGGGGCATGAGCCGCGCATCCTCGGTCGCCTCAATCACCCCTCCGTCGCCGCCATCTACGACGCCAGCCAAACCCTCGACGGCCGCTCGTACTTCGTGATGGAGCTCATCGAGGGGGAGCGCCTGGACGAGTACGTGCGTAAGCACAACGTGCCCCGGCGGGAGCGGCTGAAGCTGTTCTGCCAGGTTTGTGACGCGATCCAACATGCCCACGCCAAGTCGGTCATTCACCTCGACCTCAAACCCTCCAACATCCTCGTGACGCCGACGAAAGACCGCGACGGGGGGGAACCGCAGGTCAAGGTCGTGGATTTCGGCGTGGCGGCCATCACCGGCGGCGATACGACGCACGCGGGGCGCGGCGGGGCGACGAGCGCGTTTCAGGGAACGCTGGCCTACATGAGCCCCGAGCAACGCCGCGGGGACCAGGACGCCATCGACGTACGGAGCGACGTGTACGCCCTCGGCGTCGTGCTGTTCAAGCTCATGACGGGCAAGCTGCCGTATCCGGTGGAGGGGCTGCCGATCCCCGAGGCGTGGCGGGTCTTCGAGCAGCAGGAGCCCCGCCGCCCGCGGACCCTCGATCCAAGCGTGCCCCACGACATCGACACCATCATCCGCACCGCCACCGCCGAGGAGCCCGCGCGGCGTTACCAGAGCGTGGCCGACCTCGTCGGCGACGTCCGCCGATATCTCACCGACCTGCCGATCATGGCCCGGCGGCCGAGCAAGCTGTACGAGCTGGCGAAGTTCACGAAGCGCAACAAGGTACTGGTCGCGCTGTTCGCGGCCATTGTTCTGGGGCTGTCGGGGACGGTGGTGGGGACGTCCACGATGTACGTCCGGGCCAAGCTGGCCCAGGAGGAGGCCCGCGGCCAGGCCGAGGCCAACCGCCGGCTCGCCGAACTCATCGTCGGCACGGCCCCCGGCGAAACGACGGACGAGCGGAGCGAGCCCTCGCCGGCGGTCCGGCGGGCGCCGCTGGCCACGTTGCGCAACCATGCCTGGGGTCTGCTGTCGCAGGGGCAGTTGGAGGAGGCGGAGCGCGCCTATTCCTACCTGGTGAAGCTGGCCAAGGCCGTGTTGCCGGCCGGAAACTGGTACCTGGCGGAATTGCAGGGGGAGTACGGCGAGTGTCTGATCCGGCTGGGGCGCTACCCGCAAGCGGAGCTGCCGCTGCTTAGCAGCTACGAGGGACTGCTGAGCTCCCGCGGCGCGCAGCACCCGCACACCGTCGAAGCCGTCAACCGCCTGATCCGCCTGTACAACGCCTGGGGAAAGCCGGACGAAGTGGAGCACTGGCGCGCCGTGCAGCGGACGACGGAGTAGCCAACGCCCGTGAAAGACGGCTTCCAATGCCAGCGGGGGCCTGATGAGTTCCACGCGCCCGCGTGGGGCCCAGCGACACGCCACTTGCGGGGGGGGCCGGTAGCGGCGTCAGTCGCGCAAGTCCGACAAGATCGAGAATCCGGTCATGACCGACGCACTTGCCCCACCCATCCCTGACATGCGGGCGGCAGGGGGTGGCCTCCGTGGTCCATGCGATGGTCCGCCGGCTACGCGGTCACCCACTCGCGGCCGGCCAGACCGGCGCGAAGCGCTTGCAGGTTGACGTCGCGGAACCGGCCGGACACCGCGACCTCGGCCGCGGCGGCGAGCGTCTCCGGCTTGAGCCAGCCGCACTCGACAATGCCGTAGGTCAGCACCGCCAGCGCGAGCGTCGTCTTGTCGATGCCCTGGGCAGCACGCTTCAGCGACACGCGGCGCACGGTCGCCCGCGTCGGCGGCAAGTCGAGCTGGTCGCTGGCGATCACGAAGCTTTCGGACGGCAGACCGTCGAGCGACCCGAGGCGCCGCAGCCCGTCCTCGCTCTGGATCACAAGCAAGTCCGGCTCCCCGACGCCGGCGTGCCGAATGGGGCGGTCCGAGATAATGAGGTTCGAGAGCGAGTGCCCTTTGCGGACGGTGATGGGGTAGTCGTCGAGCTGCGCGGCCCACAGCCCCCCCGCCACCACGATCTCGCCGATGACGCCGACCGCGGACCGGATGCGCTCGCCCGCCGACCCGGCGACCAGCAGCTCACGTCGCCCCGGCCACGGCAGCGGCTGCGGCAACACCGGCGGGGACGCCGCCTTCTTGCGCGGCCGCGCGGCCGGCGGCGCGGGCGGCGCCGGCGCCGCGTGGCCGTCCCGCAGCACCCCCATCGGCATCCCGAACCGCTCCGACATCTCCACCAGCGACGGCGGCGTCAGCTTGTTCTGTGGCATGTAGTACGCCACGCACAGCTCCCAGATGTCCAGCAGCGCGAACCCCGGCGACCGCAACGCCGCGTCGATGTACGCCGGAAACTCCTTGTCCAGCGCGCTGCACCGGGCCACGTGCCGGGCCCCGGCGGTCAGGGCCAGTTGGGCGATATCCAGCGGCGGGTCGCCGGAGCCGCCCGGCGTCGTCGCCGTCACGCCCGCCACCGGCGTCGTCACCGAGTGCTGCCCGCCGGTCATGCCGAAGGTAAAGTTGTTGCAGACGAAGACCTTGATCCCGACGCCGCGACGGGCCGCGTGGACCAGGTGCGACGTGCCGATGCCGCAGCCGCCGTCGCCGACGAGCACAATCACCATCAGGTCCGGCCGGCGACGCTTGATGCCCTCGGCGTAGGTGATGGCGCGGCCGTGCAGACCGTGAAACGTGTGGCAAGCGAAGTACTTGTCCGCCGTCCCGATGCACCCGATGTCCGAGACCAGGCAGATTTGCTCCGGCGTCAGGCCGAGCCGGTCGAGGCCGGCGCCGATTTGCTCCAGGACGCCGCCGTGGGAGCAGCCGGGGCAGTAGCTCATTTCGTGCCGGGTGGCGGTGACGATGGACATGGGGTTCACCTCGCGGTCGCGGCGCCGCGGGCCAGCTCGCGGACCCGCTCGACGATGGTGCCGGGCTCAATCAACCCCCCATCGTAACGTGTTATGGCGTGGACGTTTGTGTGCGGCAGGACGCGGCGAAGCTCGTCCGCGTACAGGCCGATGTTCAGCTCGGGGATAACGACGTGTTCGACCGCGCGCGGGGCGGCCCGCCGCAGCGCCCGCTCGGGCACCGGCCACAGGCCGTAGATGGTCAGCCGCGACACGGGCACGCCGGCCGCGCGCAGCTCATCGGTCGCATCGCGGGCGGCGCCGTCGGGCAGGCCATAGGCGACGATCAGGACGCGGGCCCGCGGGTCGAGGTCGGCTTCCACGTCCTCCAGCGACTCCGCGTGGGCCTGGATCTTCTCGCGCAGGTGCGTCAGCTTCCGCGCGATCTTCGTCTTGTCGATCGTCAGCACGCCGCACTCGTCGTGGATCGACCCCGTCACACGGACGCGCACCGGCCCACCCACCGGGGCGAACGCGGGCACGTCCGCCGGCGAGGCCACCGCGTACGGACGAAACGGCTCGTTCGGCGGGGCCAGGCGGCGCTCGGTGCGCGGCAGCAGCTTGATCGCCTCCAGGTCCACCGTCTGCCGCGTGCTGGAGATGTCCTTGGACGCCAGCACGATGACCGGGGTCCGCAGCCGCTCGGCGATCTGGAACGCGTCGTGCGTCAGGCGGTACGCGCTGGCCGCGTCCGTCGCCGCGAGCACCGGCAGCGGATAGCTCCCGGCGGTGACGTGGCGGGCGAACAGCACGTCGCCCTCGCCGGTCGAGGTCGCCCCGCCGGTGGCCGGGCCCATGCGCTGGCAATCGACGATGACCAGCGGGGCCTCGATCATCTGGGCGTAGCCGATGTTCTCGCTGTAGAGGCTGAGGCCGGGGCCGGAGGTCGCGGTCAGGGCCCGCGCCCCGCACATTGAGGCGGCGATGCACTGGCCGATGGCGGCGATCTCGTCCTCGGCCTGCACGACGATGCCGCTGCCGTCGGCGAAGGCGTGGACGAAGTCGGTGAGGATCGAGCTGGCGGGGGTGATGGGGTAGCCGGCCACATAGTCGCACCCGGCCCGCAACGCCCCGCGTACGATCGTCTGGTTCCCGGTTAGAAACTCACGCACGTTTGCACCTGTCCTGGTCGTCGCGGGCACCGGTCCGCACGGCCCTTCGCGTGGCCGCGGGGCGCCCGACCGCCGGCCTGCCGTCGTCCTGCGGCTCGCCCACCTGGGGCCCCCGTCCGTCGCGCGCCGACTGGCGAAGAGGCAAAGCCGTATTATGCCCGCCCGGACCCACGAAAACCAGCCCGACCGGCGGCCCCGCGACCGCGACGGTGGCGGGTTGACCCCGCAGGCGCCGTGTGCGAAAGTGGTGGGTGCCCGCGTCCGGCCGAAGTGGCGGAACTGGCAGACGCGCGGGATTCAAAATCCCGTGGCCGCAAGGTCGTGAGGGTTCGAGTCCCTCCTTCGGCAATCCCAGAGACCCACCCCGTGGGCGCTGTGTGACCCGCGAGGGGCCTTATCTCTTGCTATTGCTCCGTGGCACGACGCAAACCACCCTCGCGGACCCGAACACCGCCGCCGGAGGCGGTCAGCGAGCCGGTGACACGGAACGCGGCGCGACCCCCGTTCTGGATCGCCGCCGGCGTCGCGGCCCTGTTCCTCAGTGCGTGCGCGTTCGGCGTCCTCGAAGTCCACCACTCGACCGACACGTGGATCGCCCTGGCCGCCGGCCGGCAGATACTGCACTCCGGCACCTTCCCGAAGCTCGACACCTTCAGCTACACGTTTTACGGTCGGCCGTGGATCAACCAGAACTGGCTGAGCCACGTCGTGTTCTGGTGGCTTTACGACACGTGGGGGCCCGACGCGGTCGCCATCGGCACCTGGGCCCTGGGAGTGGCGATTTTCGCCCTCACGGCGGTGGCGGTCCGGCTGCGGTGCGGCTCGTGGGTGGCCGCAGGTCTGGCGGCGTCGGTCGTGGCGTTCGCCTCCCGTGATTGGTTGAGCGCGCGGCCGGCCACCGTGCAGTTCTTCTGTGTCGCCCTTCTGACCGCCGCCCTGTCCGCCCTGCTGCGTCCCCCGGCCTCGCGGACGCGGAACGGGTCGGTCCTGTTCGGGGTGGCGGCCGTGATGACCGTTTGGCCGCACGCCCACGGCAGCTTCGTGTTCGGTTTCGGGCTGCTGGGGGCGTTCGTCGGCTGCTGGGTCGTCGCCCGGATAGTGGGGCGCCGTGTGGTCACGCCAGCCCCCGCGATTGCCGTCCTCGTCCTTATCGCCCTGGCGACGGGGCTGGCGGGCGCGGCCCTAAGTCCTTTCGGTATCGAGAACTACATTCACCCGTCCCAAATCGCCGGCAGCGCGGCCTTCCGCACCGTCGGCGAGTGGATCCCGCCTTACAAGGGCGGCTCGCTGTTCCCGCCGGTGACACGCTTCTGGGTCGCGGCGGGCATCGCGGCGGCAGCGTTGTCGGGGGCGCTGGGCTTCCGAATTTGGGGGCGTTCCGACGCCAAGCGCACCGCGCATCCGTCGAACGTGCAGGGCATCTTGTTCGACTTGGTCGCCGTGGGGGTTGGGCTGGGCCTGGCCCTGTTCGCGCGCCGCTTCGCGCCGCTGTTCCACATTCTGGCGGCCCCGGTGGTGACGACGTGGGCGCTCCGGCTGGCCGGTGCGACAGCGCGGCCCGTGCTGGAACTCTGGCGGAGCGGCCTCGGCGGGGCCGCGTGGCTGAGCGCCGTGGTATTGGCCTTCTTCACAGTGCATCTGGCGCGAAACGAGCTGACGGGACCCTACGTCGGTGGGCGCTATGACCTCCTGGACCGCGTGACACGGGCGGACGTGATCGTGCGCTCGGCATTCGAGTTCCTGCGACGGAACGACCTCAAGCTGAACGTGTGGACGGAGTGGAAGCAGGCCGGACCGTTGTTCTTCGAAGTCCCCGGGTCGCGGGTCTTCATCGACGGTCGTGCCCAGCAGGTCTACAGCGAGCGGCACTACCGTCTGTACTTGTGGATGATGGGAGCTGAGCGGTCCGAGGGCGAGCTCCTGGCCCGCCACTTGGCACAGTCCGGGACCGAGGCGGTGTTGCTGCCCAAGCACCGTTCAACCCGCGCCCTGGTCGAACGCATGGATGAACTGCCGGACTGGCTCACGGTCCTCGAGACGCGCGACGCTTTGCTGTGGGTATCGCGCCGCGGACCTCTGTTGGCGGAGCTGGGCCGCCGGGAGCGCGCGGGCGAGTTGTGGTGGCCCGACAACCCCGAGGCGGCGATGACCCGCGGTTTGCTGTGGGTTACGACGGCTCCCGTCGATCCGGCCCGTGCGGAGGTATTCTGGCGCACGGCGCTGACCGGCAACCCGCTCCTGGGCCCGCGGGTCTGTCCGCTGATCGTCCGAGCGCTTCAGCAGCAGGGGCGGGCCGCCGAGGCGGCCGAGTTTGTGCGGGCTCAGCGCGCGAGCCTGGACTCACCCACCGGCGAGCTGTCGGAACTCGATCGCCGGGCCCTGGAAGCCGCGTTGGACCACTGCGAGACGTTGCTCCGGGAATAGACCGGGAACCACCGTCGTCTGCCTGGTATGGCCGGGCACGGTACAATTAACCGGTGCCTTTGAGGCCCGTTGGAGACCAGCTATGGCCAGTCAAGCGTGAAGTAACGGATTTCGTGAAGTTTGCTCTTTGACAAGTGAAGATTCCTCAGGGATTGAGGACCGGCGGGCGCGGCTGGTAGTCGCGGCGGTCGGTCAGGATGCGCCAGGCGACGCGGCAGATCTTGGCGGCGACGGCGGTCACCGCCGCGAGGTGGTGCATGCCCTCGCGGCGTTTGCGTAGCCAGTAGTCGCGCAGTTCACCCTCGCGCTGCAACGTGCTTAGCGCCATGCCCCAGAGGGTCCGGCGCAGGTGCGGCGAGCCGCGTTTGCTGATTCCGCGACGGGGCGCCTCGTACTCGCCGGTCTGGAAGACGGTCGGTTCGAGGCCGGCGAAGGCCACCAGTTGCCCCGGTGACTGAAAGGTCTCGATCGGATCGATCTCGCCGAAGAGCCCGGCGCCCTTGATCGCGTCGGCCCCGGGCAGGGTCAGGACATACGCCGGCAGCCGGTCGGCCAAGGCAATGATCTCCGCTTCGAGTTCGCTGCGGAGCAACCGGAGCTGCTCCAGGTGCGTCAGGATGGAGCGGATACTGATCCGCGTTCCTTCCAGGCCGCGCTGCATGCCCACCGAGTCGCGCGCTGCCTGGCGGATCTGTTCCGCTTTGGCGTGGCTGTACTTGCCCCGCGACGTGACGCGAATTAACTCGGTGAGTTCGTCCGTGTCCAGCGTTAGCACGTCTGTCGGCGTGGGCGCCGCTTTCAGCAACTGGCGCCCGGTCTTGCAGAACGGCGCGGCGAAGAACGTGTCGAACTCCGGCCAGATCGGATGGACGCGGGACCGGAGCAGGTTCTGGAGCCGGACGTCCTGCAAGACGAAGGCATAGCGCAAACGCGTCAGTTGCCGGCAGGACATGGCCAGCTCGCCGGGCACCAGCGCCGGCCGGTAGTCGCCACTCTTGAGCAGGCTGGCGATGTGGCCGGCGTCGATCTTGTCTGTCTTGCTGCGCCGGATGCCCTTCTTGGCCTGCTGGGCGGTCTGGATCGGGTTGAGCACCACGACCCGGAAGCCCTGGCGGACCAGGAAGTCGTGCAGGCTGTACCAATAATGCCCGGTGGCTTCCATGCCGATCAGCACCTGCTCAGGACCGCCGGCCTCTTGCAGGCGCGCCCGCAGGGTCTGAAAGCCCTCCTGGTTGTTGTTGAACGACCGGGCGGGCGCGACGAGCCGGCCGTCGCGGTCGAGGATGCAGGCCACGTGCGTGCGTTTAGCGACGTCGATGCCGCAGAGGCGCACGTAGCGCTGCACGGATGTTACGCTTCGGATTCGTTTCATCGCAAATTCCTCGCGCGTTGTTGATCGGGGTGACCTGGCGACTGCTCGGCCCGCAACCTCATCCGTGATGCGGAGCGTCTTCGCCTTCCGGCGAAGCTCCAACCAGCTCATTGGCGGCCATCTGAGTCAGGCCAGGGCGCAGCGGTCTCCATGACGGGGCTGGAACCCCAAGGTCTGAATCGCTGCCGTTGCCCTGATCGGGAATCGCAGCCCGACACTACGAGCGTGCCCAGGCCACGGGATCGATCGTTCGCTCCGCTGATCCATTGCCCGCTGTGCCGCTACGCGAGCGCTTTGCAAGCGACGCGGCGCCGAGCGCCTGCATGGTCTGGCTCACAAAGTCCGGCGCTGGACCGTCCACCGGCAGCACCTGGTAGTGGCCGTTGGGCGAAGCGGCGCTGTACGGCTCGAAGGCGATCAGCTTCAGGTCGATCAGCCGGTCGCGCGCGACCTCGAACGGGCCGAAGTCCAGGCCCAGCAGGTCGCAGATTTTCTCCTTGCGGTAGAAGCTCACGCCGTGACGGTCGGCGGCCAGCACCAGGAAGAGGTATAGCGCCTGTTCCTCGTGCGTCATCACCGCCAGGTAGCCGTTGCGCAGCAGCCGGTGGTCGATCCAGGCGAAGGATGTCTCGATCCTTCGCACCCGTTGGGGTTGCGGGATGCAGTACTTCCGCATAGATAGAAGTCTCCGAAGCGGCCGGGCGCGGCGGGTGTTCGGCCAAGAACAAAATTCCCGCCGCGTCTCGGCCGGCTGTCTCCCGCCCGTCGTCCCGCTCCACCGACTTGTCAAGGGAAAAGCGGGAATTTTCCAGATTCCTGCACGCGTGTCAGGGGGCGACGGGCCCTTTGTTCCCTGAGGAATCTTCCGGCGCGAACCAAGAAGAAGCTGGATCAACATCCAGCGGGTAGCCCCCATTGGGGGCAAGTAGAAGAAGAACAAGCAGCCTTTGGCTGCACCAACTATATGAGGTCTACCCATGACACGTGGCATCGCGGTGCTGCTGATCGGATGGAGTGTCGGCGGGGCGGCGGCGCAGACGGAGGCGATTCCCTGGCGGACCGAGCCCCAGCAGGCCGTCGCCGAGGCGCAGCGCACCCTGCGCCCCCTGATGGTCTACGTGCTGGCGTCGAACAAGGACCGCGACAACAACATCGAACGCGAGCAGAAGCGGGCCTTGGCGGACCCGCGCGTACTCCGCCAGGCCCAGAACTTCATCCCCCTGCGCTTGTCGCGCAGCGTCCACCGCGACGTCCTCAAGGACTTCGGCCTGCCCGAAAGCGCCAACATGCAAGTGTCGTTCGTGGCCCCCGACGGGCAGGTGCTGGGAGACCTGTCGGCCGGCGGCGTCGGGCAACCCGACTCCCTGGCCGCCAAAATGGCCGCCGCCTTCGACGTCTATCGCAAGAAGCTCTACGACGAGCGGGTCAAGCCGGCACTGACCGCGACGGACGCCAAGCCCGCCGACATCAATACCGCGTTGCGCATGGCGCTGGAGTTCCGCATGGCCTCCGCCGAGGCCGACGTCATCGCCCTGCTCGATCAGCCCCGCCTGGACGCGACCGGCCGGTCCACCGTCCTCGACCTCCTGGCCGCGCTGTCCAGCGACACCGCCGTGGACAAGCTGATCGCGCTGACGCGCGCGGGCGACGCGCGGGCGGCGGCGGCGCTGGAGAAGTGTACGCCCGCGGCGGCCGAGCGGATCTTCGCGCAACTGAACGCCGAGACCGAGCCCTTCGAGTACCCGCTGTACAAGGCCGTCACGAAGATCTGCGGCATTCGCAACGTGAAGGCCGCGCGGTACTTCGAGAAGGCCAAGCCGCGGCTGAAGGAGCAGGAGCTCGAACGCGTCGGCAAGCTCGTCGAGCAGGCCGTGCAGCGCTGGAAAGAGGAGAACGATGCCGCCCGTTGACCTCCGCAGCGACACCGTCACCCGGCCGACGCCGGCCATGCGGGCGGCGATGGCGGCGGCGGAGGTCGGCGACGACGTCTTCGGCGACGACCCCACGGTCAACCGGCTCCAGGAGCGCGTCGCCGCGCTGCTCGGCCAGGAGGCGTCGCTCTTCGTCCCGTCGGGCACGATGGCCAACCAGCTCGCCATCCGCTGCGTCTGCGAGCCCGGCGACGAGCTGATCCTCGACCAGACCACCCACAGCTACAACTACGAGGCCGGCGGGCCGGCGGCGCTGGCCGGCGTCAGCGTCGCCCTGATGTCCGGCCCGCGCGGCATCTTCACCCCCGAACAGGTCGCGGCCCTCGTCCGACCGCTCGACGACCACTTCCCCCGCTCGCGAATGGTCATCATCGAAAACACGAACAACCGCGGCGGCGGGAGTGTCTGGCCCCTCGAGGGCGTCGCCGCCGTCCGCGCGGTCGCCGATCGGCATGGCCTGCACGTGCATCTCGACGGCGCCCGGCTGATGAACGCGTGCGTCGCGGGCGGATCGAAGCCGACGGATTACACGCGGCACGTCGATTCGGTCTCGATCTGCTTTTCCAAGGGCCTGGGCGCCCCGGTGGGCTCCATCGTCGCCGGTCGCCGCGAGTTCATCGTCCGCGCCCACCGCTTCCGCAAGATGCTCGGCGGGGGGATGCGGCAGGTGGGGATTCTGGCCGCCGCCGC
>CAYWYJ010000078.1:0-18652 GCA_964462635.1 uncultured Planctomycetales bacterium | reverse complement strand
CGCGACCGGCAGACGCCGGACCGGCCGCTATCTTCATCGGATCGTCCCCGCGCGCCCATCAGTCGCCGCCGCCCGGGATTATCCACCGCGGGGACGCCGAGCGGCGCCGAGGCCGCCAAGAAGAGGTATAGGAAGGGAGTGGCCGACGGCGTCCGCGGCTCGCCCGCGCACGTTCGCATGGTCGTTCGGATACCGCCGGGCGGCGCGCGGCCCCGTGGCGGTCGGCGGGCCTGATAACACGCGGGCCCAAAGCACGCCGCCCGCGCGGCCCCTATCAGCCCGTTGAAGAACCGCTCGTGGCCTTTGAATCTGTAGCGCCGGACCTCCGAGTCCGGCGCTTGTTGGGCCGCCGATACGGTCGCGCTGGACTCGGAGGTCCAGCGCTACGGTTTCTCAACGGACTGCTGTGGGCCTTCTCGGACGTGCGCCCCATGCGCCCGCCGCGGCAGTAACGGGGCACCTGGCCCCGCACTGGCGTGCCGGGTTCTGATCCGCGTTCTCAATCCCTCAGTCCCTTGGTCCCTCAATCCCTGTTCCCCGGCGCACCATTCCCGGACGCGCGGGGAAGAACCCCACTTTTTGCGCGTCGAGTTTCTCTTCGCCCCTTCCCAATTTGGATAGTTCCCCTGGTCCCGCGCTCGAGTCCCGCACGCGACCCAGGTCGGCGGCATTATCCGCCGCCGGCCTCCCTTCGCGGTCGCGGTTTGGCGGGCCTCGCCGCGGGGCCGGGGAGAGAAGACATGCGGCTTCACACTCTGCTGGGTTGCGCGGCGGCCGCGCTGTGTACCGGCTGCCTGCCCCAAACGAACAACGGCGGCGACACGAGCGATCTCATCAGCGTGGTGGCGGGGGTCACCGACAGCCACGACACGCCCGCCACGACGGTGGCAGGGACGACCGCGGACCGGGGCACCTCGGTCAATGGTCGTGTCGCGGGGTCGGGCGACTACAAGCTGATTTCACTGGGCGCCGCCGAGGCCGGCGAGGAATGGACCGTCCTCGACGATAGCGGCGTCTCGGGCCGCAGCTCATTCCTGCTCGTGTTGCTCGATCAGAACTTCGACCTGCTGCAACGGCAAATCGTCTCCGCCTCGACGCCCTTGGCGCACGTCCTCCGCGCCGACAACGACACGCTCTACCTGGGCGTGGCGGCGGCGTACGGCGGCAGCGGCGGGGACTATCGGCTCCGGGTGCGTCGGCAGTCCGCCGTGGACGTGCCGGCCCCGCGGCGCCAGGTGGTGTGGCTGAACTTCGCGGGCGGCCGCGACGTGAGCGTTCACGCCCGCACGGGCCTGTCGTTCGGGGCGTTCGATGCCGCCGACCTCGGGGAGCCGTACGCCGGCGCGACGGAGGCGGTGAAGGCCGCGATCGTCGCGGCGATGCGGGAGGATTACGCCGGCTACAATGTGACGGTGCTGTCGTCGGACGACGGCCCGCCGCCGACCAGCGGCCCGTACGCGACGCTCCATTTCGGCGGCTACGACACCCGCCTGCTGGGGCTGGCCGACAACGTGGACCAGTACAACGCGGACCGCTGGCAAAGTGCCATCATCTACGTCGCCAGCTTCGCGGACTTCTCCATGATGGGCCTGGATGCCGAAGAGATGGGACAGATGGTCGGCAACGTCGCCAGCCACGAATTCGGCCACCTGCTGGGCCTGTTTCATACGAGCCTGCCGGAGGACATCATGGACACGACCGGCACGGCCTGGGACCTGGCGGGCGACCAGAGCTTCTTGCGCGGTCCGCTGGAACAGAGCGTCTTTCCGGTGGGGTATGAGAACTCGCCCCAGCGCCTGGCCGAAACGGTGGGCGTGAAGCCCGGCGCCAAGAAGAGCGACTTGTCAAAGAGCTGGGACGACCCCAGAATGCGCCGGAAGGTCGCGCTGCGGGCCCTGGTGCGCGACGAGCTGCGCAGCCGGTGCGGGACGTGCCTGCACCTGGATCCGTGAGTTAATGGTGGTCCATGACAAGTCGCCCGCGCACCAGGAGGCGTCCCCGGGTCGCCCTGCTGCTGAGCACACTCGCCCCGGTCCTGCTGGGTGGGTGCCCCCTGCCCACCGCGAACAAGCCGAACAACCAGTCCAGCGATCCGCTGTCCCTGGACCACGAGTCGAACGACACCCTGCCGACGGCCACGGCCCTGACGCTCGACACCGACAGCACGCTGCGCTTCACCGGCACCATCGACCGCGCCGCCGACACCGACGTGTACGCGCTGGGCCGGCTGGCCGCCGGTGACCGGATCGTCGCGGACGTGCAACGGGTGTCCGGTTCACTGGACGCGGTCGTGGCGGTGTTCGACGACCGCGAGTACCTGGTCGCAATGAATGACGACCGCGACCCGGACGCGAGCGACCTCGATCCCTTGCTCGACATCGTCCTCCGCGGCGACGAGGCGGACTACTACCTCGGCATCATCGCGTACCCCGGGGAACGCTCCACCGGGAAGTACGAGGTGGCGTTGCGCATCGAGCGGGCGGTCGGCGTGCCGGACCCCCAGTCGCAGCTTGTGTTCCTCAACTGGGCGGGCGGCACCAACGTCATCATCCCGAACGTCGGGGTCTACAACCTGTCGCCGTTCAGCGCGACCGATGTGGGTCTGCCCGACACCGTGACCGAGCGGCTCAAGGACCGCGTCCAGGAGATCGTCGCCGAGCGCTACGCCGGCTTCGACCTCATTGTGCTCAACTCCGACGACGACCCGGAACCGACGGTGGCGCATAGCACGGTGTATTTCGGCGGGCGGGACAGCCAGGCGTTCGCCATCTCGCAGCAGATCGACACGTTCAACGCCGACCCGTCCGACCGCGCGATCGTCTACACCGGGAGCTACCGTGGGGCGTTCTTCGTCACGCCGACGCTGGAGCAGATGGCCCAGGCCCTGGGCAACACGGTGGCCCATGAAGTCGGCCACCTGCTGGGGCTGGTCCACACCGCGGACTGCAACGACCTGATGGACACGACCTGCGCCAACGAACGCCTCCTGGGCGAGCAGGACTTCTCCACGGCCGAGCTGGACGGCTCCGTGTGGCCGTGGGGCTACCAGGCCGCGCGCGAAATCCTGGGGTGGGTCCTGGGGCTGATCGGCCTGTAAGCGCGCCAATCAGAACCCCGCACGCCGGTGCGGAGCGAAGCGGCCCGGCCCTGCGGCCGTAAACCTCCCGAGCTGTGTAAGATGCGAAATGTCCGCCGCGCTGCGGTCGCGCCGCGCGCGGGCCGCCGAACGGCCGTCACACAGCGCTTCGTTTGCCGCCCGTCGGTCGGCGGCGTAGCATCCTCACGGCCCGGTCTTTGCGGCGCGGTCGGGGGCGGCGGAGCGCAGGACGACGGTGAAACCGAGCGAATCGCCTTTCGTACACCTGCACGTCCACAGCGAGTATTCGCTTCTGGACGGCGCCTGCCGTGTCAAAGACCTCGTCCACGCCTGCGCCGAAATGGGCATGCCCGCCGTCGCCCTCACCGACCACGGCAACCTGTTCGGGGCGATCGACTTCTACACGGCGGCGGTCGCGGCGGGCGTCAAGCCCATTGTCGGCTGCGAGGTCTACATGGCCCCCGGCGACCGGCGGGCCCGCGAGACCGGCGGCCTGGGCGAGGCGAGCTACCACCTGCTCCTGCTGGCCCAGGACCTCACCGGGTACCACAACCTCATCAAGCTCACGAGCCTCGGCTACCTGGAGGGCTTCTACTACAAGCCGCGCATCGACAAGGCCGCGTTGCGCGCGCTGTCGGCGGGGCTGATCTGCACAAGCACGTGCCTGGGCGGCGAGATCCCCCAGGCGCTGTGCCGCAAGAACCTCGCGGCGGCCAAGGAGATCGGCGAGCAGTACCTGGACATCTTCGGCCCCGACCGCTTCTTCATCGAGCTCCAGGACCACGGGCTGCCGGAGCAACGCGAGATCAACCCGGAGCTGGCGGGCCTGGCCCGGCGGCTCGGCGTGGGCACCGTCGCCACCAACGACGTTCACTACCTGCGCCACGACGACGTCGAGGCCCACGACGTGCTCTGCTGCATCTCGACCCGCTCCCGCGTCACCGACCCGAAGCGCTTCAAGTTCGACAGCGACCAGTTCTACCTGAAGTCCGCCCCCGAAATGGCCGCCGCACTGGGCGCGTACCCGGAGGCCCTGGCCAACACGCGGCGGATCGCGGACCTGTGCAATCTGGAGCTGGATTTCACGCGGCGGTTCGCGCCGAAGTTCGAGCCGCCCGGGGGGAAGACGGCGGACGACTATCTGCGGGAGCTGGTTTACGCGGGCGCCGAGCGCCGCTACGGCGCGGTGACCGACGAGCTGCGCGAGCGGATCGACTACGAACTGGAGGTCATCGCCTCCAAGGGGTTCAGCGGCTACTTCCTGATTGTCTGGGATTGCGTCCGCTACGCCCGCGAGCACGACATTCCGGCGGTGGCCCGCGGCAGCGGGTGCAGCACGGTCGTCGGCTACTGCCTGGGGATCAGCGCGGCCGACCCGCTGCGCTACGGGCTGTATTTCGAGCGCTTCATGGACCCGGAGCGCGACGAGATGCCCGACATCGACCTGGATATCTGCCAGGACCGCCGGGGCGATGTCATCGACTACGTGCGCAAGAAATACGGTCATGTGGCGCAGATCATCACGTTCGGGCGGCTGAAGGCGCGGGCGGCGATCCGCGACATCTGCCGGGCCCTGGACGTGCCGCTGTCCGAGGCCGACCGCGTGGCCCGGCTGGTGCCGGAAGAGCTGAAGATGACGCTCGACAAGGCCCTCGCGCGGGAGCCGGAGCTGAAACGCCTCTACGAGGGTGACGCGACCATCCGCAAGGTCGTGGACATCGGTCGGCGACTGGAGGGCCTGGCCCGCCACGCCTCGGTCCACGCCGCCGGCGTCGTTATCGCCGACGTGCCGCTCGATACGCTGATTCCGCTGCACAAGCCGGCGGACGCGAAAGAAGTCACCACGCAGTTCGAGGGCCCCACGGTCGAGAAGGTCGGCCTGCTGAAGATGGACTTCCTGGGCCTGCGCACCCTCTCACAGATCGACCTCACCCGTCGGCTCATCGAACGGCACCACGGCGTGCGGATCGACCTCGAACAACTCGACCTCACCGACCCGCGCGTCTACGCCCTGATCGCCCGCGGCGAGACGCGCGGCGTGTTCCAGTTCGAGTCGGCCGGGATGCGCGACGTCCTCATGAAGATGAAGCCCAATCGCATCGAGGACCTCATCGCCGCCAACGCCCTCTTCCGCCCCGGCCCGATGGAGTACATCGACGAGTACATCGCCCGCAAGCACGGCCGCAAGCCCTGGGACACGCCGCACGCCATCATGACCGAGGTGCTCGCCGAGACCTACGGCATCATGGTCTATCAGGAGCAGGTGTCGCGGCTGGTCAACCGGCTGGGCAATGTGCCGCTGCGGCGGGCCTTCCGCTTGGCCAAGGCGATTTCCAAGAAGAAGGAGGCCATGATCGCCGCCGAGCGCGAGCCGTTTCTCGCCGGGGCGCTCGCCAACGGCGTCCCGAGGCACGTGGCGGAGCGCGTGTTCGAGGACATTCTGAAGTTCGGCGGCTACGCGTTCAACAAGGCGCACTCCACCGGCTACGCGCTGCTGGCGTTCCAGACGGCTTACCTGAAGACGTACTACCCCGTCGAGTTCATGGCCGCCCTGCTCACCTACGAGAGCGGCAGCACGGAGAAGGTCGCCGAGTACATCGACGAGTGCCGCCGGATGGGCATCTCCGTCCTGCCGCCGAGCGTGAATGTGAGCGAGGAGGCGTTCACGGTGGTGTACGCGGAAGGGATTAGGGGATCGAGGGATTCAGGGATTGAGGAGAGCGGCCGTCGGTCGCCCCCTAATCCCTCCGTCCCTCAATCCCTCAATCCCTCGCGCGCCGGCCACATCTGCTTCGGCCTGGCGGCGATCAGCGGCGTCGGGCACAAGGCCGTGCAGGCAATCCTGGCGGCGCGGCGTGACGGCGGCCCCTTCCGCGACATCTTCGACTTCTGCGAACGCGTCGATCTCACGATCGTGAACAAGGCCGTCGTCGAGGCCCTCATCAAAGCGGGCGCGTTCGATTGCACGGGCGCGATGCGGCGGGCCCTCATGGGCGTGCTTGAGAAGGCCCTCGACCTCGGACAGGAAACGCAACGTGATCGGCGGGCCGGGCAACTCAACATGTTCGCCGGCTTCCAGACGACCGGGCCCGCGCCGCCGCCACCCGCGATCGGCACCGAGGAATGGTCCGACAGCGAGATGCTCGCGTACGAGAAGGCGGCCCTCGGCTTCTACATCACGAAGCACCCGCTGACGCAGCACGAGGCCGTCGTCCGCCGCTTCAGCACGCTCGACACCGCCGGGATGCTCCAGGCGCACGACGGGCAGGCCATCGTGCTGGGCGGGCTGGTGACGCGCGTCCGCGGCGTCCCCATCCGCACCGGTCGCTCGGCGGGAAAGAAGCTCGTGGTCGTGACGATCGAGGATTTCGCCGGTTCGACCGAGGCCCTGGTCTTCCCCGACCAGCAGGCGGAGGCCCTGCCGGCGTTGAAGCCGGATGCGGTCGTATTCATCGAGGGGGCCGTCGATCGCCGCCGCGAAGAGCCCAGCATCCGCACCGCGCGCGTCGTGCCCATCGAGCGGGCCCAGCAGGAGTACGCCCGCGAGGTCATCATCCGGCTGCGCAGCGCCGACGAGTCGCTGGCCGTCGTGCCGCGGCTCCGCGAGTTGTGCCTCAGCCACCGCGGGGTGTGCCCCGTGTACTTCGAGGTCTGCTCGCCGCAGGGGTGGACGGCCACGGTCAAGGGCCGCGATGCCGCCCTGGTGGACCCCAGCCACGCATTCCTGGGCCGGGTCAAGGCGCTTCCGGGGGTCGAAGCCGTGGTTTGCTGCGGGCCGCGCGGGGCGGTGCCGAGCACACCCGGAACCTGAGCAAGCTCCTCCAATCGCGCCCCAACGGGAGGGCGATGCCGGCGCGCCAGGATTGCCCAGCCGTGGCCACGCCGCGGCGTGGCGTCTTTTCGCGTTTGCACGCCGCGCGTCGGTGCGGCGGGGAACGGAGCGACCGCCGGGAGCCTCGACCCTCCCCCAACCCCTCCCTGGAAGGGAGGGGCGTCACACGGCGGCCTCTAGGCCGACAACCACTGCCAGATGCGCCGCAGGATTTCGCGCGGCACCGTGATCGCGCCCCAGCCGCCGAAGAACACCAGCAACGAGAACACGAACGCGTGCTGGGTGAGCAGCCAGGCCGCGATCGTCGGCAGGGGTCGCGTCCGGCGGACCGCCCGCAACAGCGCGGGCAGCGGGCCGTCCGGGTGCTGGTCGAGCGTCTTGATCCACTGTGCCCAGCGCTGGTTGATCCACACGAGCAGGCCCATCAGCAGCCCCCACAACGCCACCTGCGCAATGAGCCGGTGCCAGATGCCGATCAGGAAGAACGTGATGAGCAGATTGCGCAGGGTGCGCCGGCGGTTGCCGCCGAGCGGGATGTACACGTAGTCGCGCAGGATGGCCGACAGGCTGATGTGCCATCGTCGCCAGAAGTCGCGCAGGCTCGTGGCCCGCCAGGGCAGGCGGAAGTTCTCGATGACGCGGTAGCCCAGCAGCCGCGACATGCCGATCGCCACGTCGCAATAGCCGCTGAACTCAAGATAAAGCGTGAAGATGACGAGAAACACGCCGAAGTAGAGCAGCCAGAAGCTCTCGATCTGCTCGGGGTGCAGCCACAAGCGGTTGTCGCCGCCCACGCCCAGTTGGCATCCCAGTACGGGCTGAAAATACAGCGTGGAGACGATGCTCTTGCCAACGCCCCAGCCAATCCGGAACACCGCCGGCGGGACCTCCCGCCATGCACGGCGCTGCGGACACGTGTCGATCTGCTGGTTGAACTCGGCGTAGCGCTCGATCGGCCCCTGGATCAGGGTGGGGCCGTAGCAGACCCAGGTGAGGAAGTTCAGCAGCGACCGCTGCGCACGGGGGATGCCGTCGCGTTTCAGCTCCGACAGGTACTGGAACATGCGCACCGCCAGGTACGCCGTGCCGACGATGTGAACGTCCCAGAACAGCGCCTGGACCAACTGCGGCGCCGGGCCGCCGGGCCGGCCGTCGTGCAACTGCGGCAAGTTCGGCTCCCACGCCCACCCGCGGGCGCCCAGCGGGAAGACCGCCCTCAGGTTCTCAAAGAGCCAATCCCCGACGTGCTCCGGCAACCGCACGTTGTGCAGCGACAGCGTCACGACGTACCAGCCGCCGACGATGGCCCCGACCGCCAGCGGCGGGCCGTACTGCCACACGTCCGTGCGCCGGCACTCGACCGCAAACCGCTCGGCCAGGTGATAGAACGCCACGCAGGTAACCAACCACAGGCCGGCGTACAGGACGCCGAACAGATACGTGATGAACGCGAGACTGGCGACGATGATCGCCGGCCGAAGCCGCCGCGCGGGGACCAGCCGCAGCACGAGGATCAACGGCAGGAAGTAGATGACGAGGAAACGGTCGTCGAGAATCCGCCCCAGCCAGAAATCGCGGACCTCCCCCCAGGGCGTGTTGAGCAACGGCGTGACCAGGACGTCGCGCGCGGCGTCGATCAATGAGGCCAAGCTGATCCACACAGATTCGTCCACTCGCACACCCACGGCTGGCGCCGCCCGCGCCGCGGAGCAATCCGGAACCCTCCTCCCTCTCAGGGAATGGTCGGCCGGCCAACCCCCCTCCCTCTCCGGGAGGGGTTGGGGGAGGGTCCGACTCCCCTCCCTTTCAGGGAGGGGTTGGGGGAGGGTCGAATCCCTCAGCCATGCCGCGGTTTCACGATCCGCCGGTTACTACCTGACCGGGTCCTCGGACGGCTCGCGGGGAACTTACCCGCTGCGCCGCCGACCTTCAATGTCCGGCGATCTCAGCGCAGCAGCCCCCGCTGCCGCAGATACGACATGACCAGGACGTCGAACGGCACCCGCGTGCTCGTGAAGAGGTACGTAATCCCCCGCCGCGTGCAATGGTCCTTCAACCCCTGGCAGAACGCCTGGAGGTTCGCCTTGTACTTCTTGAGCAGCGGCGCCGAGATCGTTACCTCGGCGGAATCGTCGTCCTCCACGTCCTTCAGCTTCAGGTCGCCCGTGAGCGGCGGGTCGATTTCCTCCGGCGACAGCACCTGCACGACGTACAGGTCGAGATCACGCGACAGGAGGTACCGCAGGCCGTCGGCGTAGCCGCCCTTGTCCAGGAAATCGCTGAGCACCACGACGACGCCCTTGCCCCGGTACCGCACCGCGAACCGCTTGGCGACGGCCGTGAAGTTGGAGGCGCCCTCGTACGTGATGCCGTCGAGGAAGCGTATGAGCGGCGCGACCATCCGCCGGCCGCGGACCCCGCGCATCTCGTGCGTCAGCGTACTCGAGTAGCCGTACAGGCTGATGCGGTCGTAGTTGCACAGGCCGATGTAGGCCAGGGCGGCGGCGACGCGCTTGACGTACAGGCCCTTGTGCGGCGAGCCCCAATCCATGCTCTTGGACACGTCGAAGAGCACCGTGACGTTGAGATCCTCTTCTTCGAGGAACAGCTTGAGCAGCAGGCGTTCGAGCCGCGCGTAGATGTTCCAGTCCAGGAAGCGGAGGTCGTCGCCGACGACGTAGTTGCGGTAGTCGGCGAACTCGACCGACTCGCCGCGCTTCTTGCTGCGGCGTTCGCCCTTCATGCGGCCGATGAAGATCTTGCGCGAGAGGATTTCGAGCTGCTCCAGCCGGGTCATGAACTCAGGGGAGAGCAGCTCCCGGTCGTCGTCCTTCGCAGGCCTGGCCGGAATGGTGGCCATCATCCAGTCATCCGCACGTGGCCGCGGGGGCTCATACCGGTTGCCGACGGCCGGGCGCTACGATAGGCCGTCGGAGTTGGGCGACACAAGGGCCGTCGCGCCGGGCGCTCGCCGCCGCCGCGAGCGCGTAGGTACGCTTCGCAGGACGTCGCACCTCTGGTCCCACTGCGGGCGATGAGTTCTGTGAGCAATAACACATTGTTCATAAACACTTTACGTTATGTTGCGGTGGCTCGTCAGATTCTCGCTCATCCGAGTTGACAGCGGATGCAGGGCGTGTACACTCCTATAGTAGTGCATTTGCACTCTAATGTGAGCCTTGCCAGGAGCCAAGCGGGCGATGACGGACCAGCAACGCCGAAATGCGGTCACACTGAAAATCCCACGGGAGCTCTATGACAGATTATCGGGCCTCATCGCCAACACCGGCTTCCGCAGCGTGACCGAGTTCGTCACGTACGTGCTGCGCGATGTCGCCGCCGGCGGGAAGCTCGACCGCAAGCCGCCCGGCCTGACCGAGTTCGAGGTCGAGGCCGTCCGTCAGCGGCTGCGCGCTCTCGGCTATATCGAATGAAGCCACGTACCGGTCACCTTGTTTCCGCCACGCGTGCCGCGCCGCCGCCTGCTTCGCCGCACGCTCACAACCTTTGAAAGGAGTACCACGTGCCGATCCGGAGCCTCGAATGGACCTGCGTCGCCGTGCTTACACTCGCAGCTGCCGTCCCACTCGGACACGCTCAGAACGCGGGCGAGGTTTCCCTCCTCAACGTCTCGTACGACCCCACGCGCGAGCTCTATCAGGAGTTCAACGAACGGTTCGCCGCACACTGGCTCGAGAAGACCGGACAGAAGGTGACCATCCGCCAGTCGCACGGCGGCTCCGGGAAGCAGGCCCGGTCGGTCATTGACGGGTTGGAGGCGGATGTCGTCACACTCGCGCTAGCCTATGACATCGACGCGCTGCACGAGCACGGCGGGCTGGTCCCCCAGGACTGGCAGAAACGCCTGCCGGACAACAGCGCGCCGTACACCTCGACGATCGTCTTTCTGGTCCGCAAGGGCAACCCCAAGGCGATCAAGGACTGGGACGACCTCGTCAAACCCGGCGTCGCCGTGATTACGCCGAACCCGAAGACGTCCGGCGGGGCCCGCTGGAACTACCTGGCGGCGTGGGGTTACGCGCGGAAGAAATACGGCGGCGAGGAGGCGGCGAAGGACTTTGTCGCGCGGCTGTTCCGGAACGTGCCCGTGCTCGATTCCGGGGCGCGCGGCGCGACGACGACGTTCGTGCAGCGCGGCATCGGCGACGTGCTGCTGGCGTGGGAGAACGAGGCGCTGCTCGCCATGAACGAGCTGGGCAAGGACAAGGTCGAGATCGTGTACCCGTCGATCAGCATCCTGGCCGAGCCGCCGGTGACCGTCGTGGACAAGACGGTTGACAAGCGGGGGACGCGGGCGGTGGCGACCGCCTACCTGGAATACCTGTATTCGCCGGAGGGGCAGGAGATTGCGGCCAAGCACTTCTACCGCCCCCGGTTGAAGGCCGTCGCCGAGAAACATGCGGCGCGGTTTCCGGAAATCAGGCTCTTGACCATCGATGAGGCATTCGGCGGCTGGGCGAAGGCCCAGAAGGAGCACTTCGCCGACGGCGGCGTGTTCGACCAGATTTACGTTCCCGGTCGGTAGGCCGGCGTTCACCACAGAAGCGCAGAGAACACAGAGGAAGAACCAAGGATGTGGATTGGACCGGTCAGTAGGACAGAGTCGCCGATACGCACAAGGGGCCGCCACACGCTCGCTGCTCAAAGGCGGCCTGGCAGCGCGCCAACTGCTCTCTTGCCTCTAAATAGGTATTCAGGATCATGGGGCGCCAACGGGGAGGGCGCGCCTCCCGGCGAGCCGCGGCTCGGCAGGCCGGTAGGGTCGCCGCAGGAGACAGCCTCGCCCTCCCGTGTCGCACGACCGTGAATAGCCATTTAGTCTTCTCTGTGTTCTCTGTGTCTCTGTGGTGAATCTCCCCGCGGAGCGAAGGGTATCATGGCCGCAGTGGCCGAAACCAAGCCGCGGAAACGTCGGATCCTGCCCGGCTTCGGCCTGGCGCTGGGGTTCACGCTGCTGTATTTCAGCCTGATCGTGCTGATTCCGCTGGCCGCCCTGGTCCTGACCGCCACCAGGATGAGCTGGGGCGACTTCTGGACGACGGCAACGGCGCCCCGCGTGCTGGCCTCGTACCGACTGACGTTCGGGGCCGCGGCGGCCGCCGCCGGGGTGAACGTGGTATTCGGCTCGATCGTGGCCTGGGTACTCGTGCGCTACCGGTTTCCCGGGAAGAAGATCGTGGACGCCCTCGTGGACCTGCCGTTTGCGCTGCCGACCGCGGTGGCCGGCATCGCCCTTACGAGCATCTATGCGGGCAACGGTTGGATCGGTCGCTATCTGGAGGCGGTCGGGGTGAAGGTGGCGTTCGCGCCGCTGGGCGTGATCGTCGCCCTCACGTTCATCGGACTGCCGTTCGTGGTCCGCACGCTTCAGCCGGTGCTGGAAGACCTTGACCCGGAGATCGAGGAGGCCGCCGCCAGCCTCGGGGCCGGGCGCTGGTCGACGATTCGGCGCGTGATCTTCCCGGAGTTGTGGCCGGCGATGGCCACGGGTTTCGCCCTGGCGTTGGCCCGGGCCCTCGGCGAGTACGGCTCCGTCATCTTCATCGCCGGCAACATGCCCATGAAGACCGAGATCACCGCGCTGCTGATCGTCATCAAACTGGAGCAATTTGATTACCCCGGGGCGACCGCGCTGGCCGTGGTCATGTTGCTGGCGTCGTTCGCGCTGCTCCTGGTGATCAACACGCTGCAACGGTGGATGACCCGCCGGCAGCCGGCGTTCGGAGACTGACGTGACGACCGCCACCGCGACGATGACCGTGCGACCCGCCGCCCCCCGCGTCGCCGCGGAGCCGGCGACCGTGCGCTGGCTTCTCGTCGGCGCGGCGATCGCGTTCCTCGGGCTGTTCCTCGTGCTCCCGCTGGTCGCGGTGTTCGCCCAGGCGTTCGAGCGGGGCGTGGCGGCCTATTTCGACACCCTGCGCGACCCGGACGCCCGGGCCGCGATCCGCCTGACCCTGCTGACCGCCGCCCTGGTCGTCCCGCTCAACCTCGTGTTCGGCATCGCGGCGGCGTGGGCGATTGCGAAGTTCGAGTTCCGCGGCAAGAGTCTGCTCATCACGCTCATTGACCTGCCGTTCGCGGTCTCGCCCGTGATTGCCGGCCTGATCTACGTGCTGCTGTTCGGGCTGCGCGGCTGGCTCGGGCCGTGGCTGGACGCGCACGACATGAAGATCATCTTCTCGGTGCCGGGGATCGTGCTGGCGACGCTGTTCGTGACCTGCCCGCTGGTCGCCCGGGAGCTGATTCCGCTCATGCAGGCCCAGGGCACCGAGGAGGAGCAGGCCGCGCTCGTCCTCGGCGCCCGCGGCTGGCAGACGTTCTTCCGCGTCACGCTGCCCAACATCAAATGGGGGCTGTTGTACGGCGTGATCCTGTGCAACGCCCGGGCGATGGGGGAGTTCGGCGCCGTGTCGGTCGTGTCCGGCCACATCCGCGGGCTGACGAACACGATGACGCTGCACGTCGAAATCCTCTACAACGAGTACAATTTCGCCGGCGCGTTCGCCATCGCCTCGTTGCTGGCGTTGTTGTCGGTGGTCACGCTGGCGGCCAAGAGCCTGGTGGCCTGGAAGGCCGGCCGGGCGGGCCGGAAGGCGGCAACCACAGAGGCACAGACACGCAGAGAAGACCGGAGATGACAATCCAGATTCTGAACTCGCTGGTCGCGCTCAGTGGTACAAGCGACCGAGTTCTTATCAGTCCGTTGAGAAACCGTAGCGCTGGACCTCCGAGTCCAGCGCGACCGCATCGGCGACCCAACAGACGCCGGACTCGGAGGTCCGGCGCTACAGATTCAAAGGCCATGAGCGGTTCTTCAACGGGCTGTTATGGGCGCGACGGGATTTCCCCGCGGCCAACGGCCGGTACGGAGCCCGGTCGCCAAAGGCGACTCGCTGCGGCGAGCCGCTACGTTTGGTTGCGGCCACAGGCCGCGCTATGACAACATGATACATGGTCTCTTCCCAGGCCTATTTCCTCTGCGCCTCTGTGCCTCTGGGGTGATCCCCCCGGGTGCGGTATGAGCATCGAAGTCCAGCACGTCACGAAGCGCTTCGGGGCCTTCACGGCCCTGGACGACGTCAGCCTCCAGGTCCGGGCCGGGGAGCTCGTCGCCCTGCTCGGGCCGTCCGGTTCCGGCAAGACCACCCTCCTGCGGATCATCGCCGGCCTGGAGGTCCCCGAGCGCGGCACGATCCTCTTCCACGGCGAGGACGCCACCGACCGCCGCGTGCAGGACCGCCGCGTCGGGTTCGTTTTCCAGCACTACGCCCTCTTCCGCCACATGACGGTCTTCGACAACGTGGCGTTCGGCCTGCGCGTCATGCGGCGCCGCGTGCGGCCGTCGCGGGCGGACATCCACCAGCGCGTCCGGCGGCTACTGGAGCTGGTGCAGCTTGAATGGCTCGCGGACCGCTACCCGACGCAGCTCTCCGGCGGACAGCGGCAGCGCGTCGCGCTGGCGCGGGCGTTGGCCGTTGAACCCAAGGTGCTGCTGCTCGACGAGCCGTTCGGGGCCCTGGATGCCAAGGTGCGGCAGGAATTGCGGCGCTGGCTGCGGCGGCTGCACGAGGAGATCAACGTCACGGGCGTGCTCGTGACGCACGACCAGGAGGAGGCCCTGGAGGTCGCCGATCGCGTGGTCGTGATGAACGCCGGCCGCATCGAGCAGGCCGGGACGCCGGAGGAGGTCTTTCACCACCCGGCCAACGAGTTTGTGCTCAATTTTCTGGGCAGCGTGAACGTTTTTCACGGGCGCGTGGAGGGGGACAAGGCAACGTTCGGGGCATATCAGATGGACGTGCCCAACGGCTCGCCGACGGGCTCGCTGTTTGTGCGCGGCTTTGTGCGGCCGCATGACCTGGAGATCGACCTGCGACCGGGCGAGGACACGCTCGTCGAGGGGACGATCGTCCACATCAATGCGGCCGGCGCACAGGTGAAGATCGAGCTGCTGACCGAGACGGGCGAGACCATCCACGTCGAGACCTCGCAGGAGCGCTACGGGGCCCTGGCCCTGCACCGCGGGCGGCGGGTGTACGTCCGCCCGCGGCAGATGCGCGTATTCACCCCCGGGATGGCCCCGTGACGCGCGGCCACCCGCCGGGCCCCCGAGCGGGTGGGGGGGCGGCGGACCCCGCACTGGCGTGCGGGGTTCTGATGGAGGCTCTCGGCGCCGGAGTTCGCTGCCGCCGGCGGGCGACAGCCGCCGCGACCGCCCACTATTTCATTCTCGTTTCACGATTGGCCAGGTATCCTGAAGATCAGCCGCAGCCGTTGTGGCGGTGGCCGGCGCGAGTTATCGGTACACGCCCGGCGGCACGAAGACCCGAACTCACCCATGCGCTGGTGGTGAGATGCTCCGACGGTCCGCGACCGCGCCGAAACGCCCCGGTCCACGAAGCCCGGCGGCGCTGAGCGTTGGTGCGCGGACGCTGTTGCGCGTGACGATGTTGATGATGTTGCCGGGGCTGTGAGGCCCGGCGCGTGGCGGCCGGAGCGGCCGGTTTCGCCACGCTGCCCCCGCAGGAGACCGCTCATGTTGCGAGCACACGCACTCTGGCTGGCTCTGGGCCTCGCCCCAATGGCCCTGGGCGATATCGTGATTTCCGAATGGATGTACAACGGCCTGGCGACCGGCAGCATCGGCGAGTACGTCGAGTTCACCAACACCGGGCCCGCCCCCGTTGACATGACCGGCTGGAGCTTCGATGACGACAGCCGCATCCCCGGCACCATCAGCCTCAGCGCCTTCGGCGTCGTCGCCCCCGGCGAGTCGGTGATCCTGACCGATGACGACGCGGTCGCGTTCGCCGCGAACTGGGGGCTCAGCGGCGTTCGCATTATCGGCGGCAACACCGCCAACCTCAGCCGCAATGACGAAATCAACCTCTTCGACGCCGGCAACAACCTCGTGGACCGCCTGACGTACGGCGACGAGAACTACCCGGGCACGGTGCGGACACTGGGCAAGAGCTGCAATATTCCCGCGACCGACTACGGCTACACGGTCGTCCAGACGACGTGGGTGCTGGCGGCGGCGGGCGATTCGTTCGGGTCCAAGGTGTCGAGTCGCGGCGAGGTGGGCAGCCCCGGGCGCATCGTGGGATATGCCCTGAGCGACTTCGACCAGGACGGCGACGTCGATATGGACGACTTCGAGCTGTGGGCGTGCTGCCTGACGGGTCCGTTTGTATCGTACGATCCGCCGCCGGCCGCCTGCCCGCTGACGCCCGATCCCGAGGGCTTCATCCCCACCGACTGCGACCGCGACGACGACGTGGACCTGGTCGACTTCTCGGTCGTCCAGCTTTGCTTCAGCGGCGAAGGTCACCCCGCGGACCCGTCCTGTGGGCACGGATCGGGCGGGGGCGGGACCACGAAGATCATCCTGAACGGCCACTCGATCACCGTGGAGGGCGAAGGCGTCGTCGTCGAGGGCACCACGGCCACGATCACGCGCCAGGGTACGTACCTCATCACCGGCACGCTGGCGAACGGGCAGATCGTCGTGAACGCGGCGGGCACGGTCGAATTGGTGCTCGGCGGCGTCGATATCACGAACCTGACCAACGCCCCGGTTTACGTAATGGCCGCCGACCAGGTCAAGGTCATCCTGGCGGACCAGACCCAGAACTACCTGTGCGACGCCACGGTGTACACGTTCCCGCCGGGCCAGGACGAACCCAACGCCTGCCTGTTCAGCAAGGACACGCTGACGATTTCCGGCCGCGGGGCGCTGACGGTCCGTGGGAACTTCAACGACGCCATCGCCAGTAAGGACGAGCTTATCATCGCGGGCGGCACGATCAACGCCATCGCGGTCGACGACGGCATTCGCGGCAAGGACTACCTCCTCGTCCAGGACGGCCACATCACGGTGACGTCCGGCGGCGACGGCCTGAAGTCGGACAACGCGGAAGACCCCGAACTCGGTTACATCTCGATCACGGGCGGCACGTTCAACATCACCTCGGGCGGCGACGGCCTCGCGGCCCAGACGGATGTCCACGTTACGAGCGGCAACTTCACCGTGGTCTCCGGCGGCGGCCACACGGTGACCATTCCCTCGACCTTGTCGGCCAAGGGGATCAAGGGAGTCGCCAGCGTGGTCATCGAGGGCGGCACCTTCAACCTGGACTGCGCCGACGACGGCCTGCACTCGAATAACGCCATCCATATCGGCGGCGGGAACCTGACCATCGCCACCAACTCCGATATCACCGCCAGCTACGGCGACGCGATTCACGCCGACAACACGATCGGGATCACGGCGGGAACGATCCTCATCACCACCTGCTTCGAGGGCATCGAGGCGGCGGCGATCACGATCTCGGACGGCGACATCCGTGTCACGTCCGCCGATGACGGCATCACCGCGGACAACTCCGTGTCCATCACCGGCGGGACGTTCAACATCGTGTGCGGCGGCGGGCACAACGTGACGATTCCCACGACCCGCTCCGCCAAGGGCATCAAGGGGCTGGTGAGCGTGACGATCGGCGGCGGCACCTTCAACCTCGACTGTGCCGACGACGGCATCCACTCCGACAACGCGATTACCATCAACGGCGGGGACCTGACGATTGCCACCAACAGCAGCACCAGCGCCAGCTATGGTGACGGTGTACACGCTGAGAACTCGGTACACATCACGGGTGGCAGCATCAACGTTACCATCGGTTATGAGGGCATCGAGAGCAAAGTCATCACCATCGACAACGGCACCATCCGCGTCAGCACGACCGATGACGGCGTCAACTGCTCGGGTGGCACCGGGCAGACCAACTACTTGTACATCAACGGCGGCTACATCGCGGTCTATGCCGCCGGCGACGGGATTGATGTCAATGGCTCGATCACGATGACCGGCGGTACGGTGATCGTCCACGGCCCGACGGGCGACATGAACGCCGCGATCGACTACGACGGGACGTTCAAGATCAGCGGCGGATTCCTGGTGGCCGCGGGCAGCGCGGGCATGGCCCAGGCCCCGAGCACGTCGTCCACGCAGCGTTCGGTGAAGATCACCTACAGCTCGGCGAAGACGGCCGGCACGCTGGTCCGGATCCAGACTACCACCGGCGGCAACGACCTGCTGACCTTCGCGCCCTCGAAGACGTACCGGTCGGTCGTGTTCTCCTCCCCGGCCCTGACTGCGGGCTTGAGCTGCGAGCTGTACCGCGGCGGCACGTCGACGGGCACCGTCCTAGACGGTCTCTATCAGGGCGGAGTCTATACCCCCGGCACGAAGACCAACACATTCACAACTACTAGCATTGTGACGAACGTGAGTGCCCCGTAGCGCCGCTGCTCGGACTTGCCCCGCCGAGGGCCGGCGCGGAGTCGTTTCCTGGGCGGGATGGGTTGGCGTTGCACCGGACTTGGTGGATGTTGTTTTCCGGGACCGTCACCCCGAAGGCCGGTGAGGCCGCCCCAACGTCCTACATGTTCTCGACCGGCATCCCGTCCACGGTGATCTCCTGGGTGCCGGTCAGGTCCAGGTTCCCCGACAGGGTCGCGGGAGTTCGGAGTTGTGCGGCGGGCGTGCGGGGCGCACGTCCCGGCGTGGAGCGGCATGGCCCGTGCCCCGGCCTACTCGGCCTGATCCTCCCGCCACGCGTCGCCATATTGACCGCTGTACACCGCTGTCACCGGGCAGGTTAAATCCAGCCAGAGGTGGGCGGGTTAAAACCAGCCAG